>JAHJQL010000084.1 GCA_018819065.1 Nanobdellota archaeon
CAATCGAGAGTAAAAGCTTAACAGCCCTTTCCAACAAGACTCTATTTCGAATAGAGTCTATTTGTGGGTTGAGCCGAATATTTGGCTCTCCCATAAAATTCTATAAGAATAACGACTTAAAGTATTTATTGGATGAAGCCGCAGTCAAGCAAAACCTTTTTTACCCTTACATAAAACAGCTTCAAAAGCTAAACTATAAATTAGTCATCGGTGATGAGACTCCAGTAATGGACATATTAACACAGAACAACAGTTTTTCCTAAACAAACAAAAAGCAAGGCTTACTTTCCAATCTTGTAGAATCTTAAAATGTTTCTAAGGCTGAAATGTTTTCTAGTGCGCCTGTCTCCTCCTTCATTGTCAACGGCAAACCTGACATCTTCAATAGAATAAAAAGCGTTTGGATTAAACTCTTTGACAATCTCAATAGCCTTCTTGACTTCATGCCTTTCTATTATCAAATAGATTATCTTTACTTTTCCGTCGTTTCCTTCTCCCTCAACATCTGTCACATGGTAGTTCTTGGACTTGAGATTTTTGAGCAACTCCGAGCAATCCTTTTTAGTGATAATCCTTAAAAGAACCTTTCCAATGGATAATTTTTCTTCAATCATCATGCCGATAAATGTCCCGGCTGCAAAACCTGCACCATAAGCGATGTAAGCCATGACATTAGTCAAGTTAGTCATAATCTGCCTTATTGCAAGCAGCCATATAATAACCTCAAAAAATCCGAGGAGTGGAGCGATTAACTTAAAACCTTTAGAGATGAATATTATCCTAACAGTGCCGATGCTAACATCAATTATCCTTGCCAGAAATATGAATAAAGGCAAAAGAACCCATGCATATATGTCACTGTTCAAAAAACCTGTGAAATCCAATTTATCTTCAACCCTTTTATTTTTTAGCTAATACTTGTTATATGCTATTTAAATATTTATTGAAATGCTTGCTTAATTATATTTTTATTATTTCTAGTTGTTCATCTAGAAAAATACTCGACTTTTTCTTCAAGGCGCATCAGTGACGAGACTTTGCTTCTTAATTCTTTGTTAAAACTATTCCAAGACTCCTTTTTATCTTCTCCAACAGTTTTCTTGCAATAAACTGGCTCGCCAATATTTATTTCAACTCTTGGATGCGTGTCATTCAACAGTTTTTTTTGTGCGTACATGGTTCTTATTATTCCAACAGGTATGACTGGTATGTCTTTTCCGTACGATAGCATTGCTACGAGATTGTGAAACCCTGACAGTGCAGCACCGCCTTTTTTTCTAGTGCCTTCTGGAAATATCGATAATATGTGTCCTTCATCAAGGCTGTACATGAATTCTTTTATCTGTCCTGGTGTCGCGTTTCTCCTATCAACAGGCATGGCGTAGCCCTTTTCAACCTGTTTTCTTAACCACTGACCGTAAAATTTCTCCGATTCCCAAAGCTCTTTTTTTGCAACAAATCGAAGGTGTCTTTTTGTAGGAATACACCCCTGAAGCAATATGTCAAGATAGCTCTCATGGTTTGCAGCGATAATCCCCGGGCCTTCTTTTGGGATGTTTTGTGCTCCATTAACCTTTAAGTCGATGAAGTGGGGTGTTAGAGAGTTAATAATTGTACGAACTTCCTTATATGTAAGAGTAAAAGCAGAAAGCGGCATTCCAAGGTAGTAAGGAAACTGTTTTTTCATCATTTATAGTTTGTTTTCAAGCTTTAGCTTGCTGTGAACTGGCGCTGCGTAAATCTGTTCTATGAATGGTCTAAGATGAGCGGGTTGTTTGCTTAGGTAATTCTTGAATTCTTTGCTTTTCTCAAAACCTTCAGGCCTTGTGAAATTAGTTCCATACATTAGGTCATGTGCTGCTGTGTTTGTGTCCCATAACCTATAACTTTCTATTATTTGCTTATCGATTGCAGCGGCGACATCATCCTTATTTTTGAATTCGCCCTCTAATGGCGCGCCAAACGCAAGGTGAACATTGCCTTTCCAGCTAATGACTCCTTCTCTTATGCTCCAAAAATCTTCAAGCCTACCTTTTTTGTAGTATCCGTCCTTTTGGGTTTTGTAGAGTTCTTTTGCCTTTCTCCTTGCACAAGGCTCGTACTCGTAAGATATTGAGATTGGAACTATTTGATGCTTTCTTACGAATTGTTGGTAATCAAGCCCTCTTTGCGTCGCTGTCACGTAAAGCATGAATATGAGATGTTTGTTGGTGGCATCAACACCGTCTTTTGCACGTCCCTCTTTTTGAGCTATCCAGACTGATTTTCCCTCTTCAAGCTGCTCGTATATGAAGTTTGACTGTGTCTTCATGACCAACCTTAAATTGTTCTTTAAGTCACGTTTTATGATAAATGACTTGTTTAGCCTCAACAAATCTTCAATGTATTTAAATGATAGGTTGCTGCCAAAAGCGTTTAGAGGCGTCTGAAAGCCACTGTTGTATAATGTGTAGTTTATAAGAAAAGAATCCATTAATATATCGCGGTGGTTTGATATGAATAAATATCCTTTATCACTCTTTAGATTTTCTAATCCTGAGCTTGTAACGCCGTTAGTTGTGTGCTTAACTATCTGCTCCAAAGGACCTTGTGCAAGGAGCTCTTGGATTCCTTCTATAGTGTCTTGACCGGCGAGCTCTTCAGCAAAACTTTTCCTTTGCTTCCTATTCCAGTCAGGCATCATACATTTTAAGTATGGCTTGATTATGAACCTAAAAAGCTTGTCACGAAATAGTTTATCTAGAACAGGTCTGATTTCTGAATCATTATATGGTCTTATGTCGTCGTAATTATACATTATAAAGTCAAGAAACAATTAGGTTTTTTATACTTTACTATTAATAAATAGTTATGAAATATTTTCGGTTTTTGCTCGTGATTATTTATTAAGGCCTGGTTTCTAATACTTTTTTATGAAGGACTCGACATTGCTTAAGACGGCTCTTCTGTGTTCTGTGATAGGACTAGCTTGCCTGCTTTTCATTCTTTTAACAACTCAAATAGAAGAATCAAGACTTATTGATTTGCAGCACAAAGACATTGGTGATGTTGTAAGAGTATCAGGAATTGTCGAGAGACACTCTATTAACAAAAACACCACTATAATAACTATTTCTCAGACTTTGAAAATTAAAGGCGTCATCTTTGACGAAGTAAACTTGTCTAAAGGAAACACTATTGAGGTGATTGGAAAACTAGCAGAGTATAATGGGGAAAAAGAATTAATAATTGAAAAAATTATTTGTTGTTAATATACTCAATTAAGTCAAACAACTTATCTGTGAAACCATCACACTTAGCATTGCATTTCACAACGTCGTCCCATGCAGCAGATATCTTCTTGTTATTTAACCCTTTAATTAAGTTATTGGTGCTGCTTAATGATTGTGAGAATTGAAGCACGTTCTTTCCATCCCAGAAATTATATGTCTCAACAATGGAGTGTATGACTTCATTTGTCCCCTTAAGATCCCTAATACTTGCAGCATCAATTAGTGAAAAGAATTTATCATCGCTGCATTTTTCATATATGCAACTGACAATCACTTGCCAATTAGTGTTTATAGAAGGATTTTTTATGCTTTCTATCTCTTTGTTCATCTCAGTAACCTTGCTTGCAATTTCGACCATGTTATTATTCTTTGACAACTTTCTTAAATCTATTATTTGCTGTATAAGCTTTTTTGTATCGGTATTTCCTAATATTTCATTCGCCTTCTCTTTTATTGTGTCGGTTATCCCCGTCTTTTGGTCTATCTCTTTAATAGTGTCTGTGGTGTTTTTTACTGCACCAGTTATGTCTTTAACAGCGGCACCTGTTAGCATGTTGCCTTCACCACCGCCTTTAAATAGAATAAATGTTCCAAACACTGCAAACACTAAGACTACAGCAGTTATTGCTTTAAATATTAATCCTTTCATAACTTTCCAGTAGATTAATTAATATTTAAATCTGTCTATTTTAGGGTGTTTATTTTAGGTCAAAAACCAAAACATTTATATATTTCTTATACTTATATACTATTTAGTATACTAAAATACCATCAACTAAACTAACATTAGAGGTGAACCATTATGCCATGCGAATACAGAATGAAAAATTATTGCTTCCACCCAGAGAGAGCCAACGGAAAACTAGTAGCGATAAATTGTGTGTACTCCTGGCTATCAAAAGTTGTGGAGCAAAAAAATCTAGATCTCAACATCAAAAACACTGAGATAACAGAATCTAAAACGCTAGTCCAAGGAAGTGAAGTATTAGGATAACAACAAAGCCAATAGAGCCACCAACACCAGTAATAAGAATACTCCACAGATTAATCTTTATAGCAACATCAAACATAGCATTAAAGCCAAACAAAGCAAGAAACCCAACAACTGAGTTTATCACAAAAACAATTATCTTCTTAAAAGACTTAAAGAGAAAAAACATAATCAAAGCAACGACAAGAAACGCTATTATCTCAACAATCATAAAATCAATGAACCACGCAGAATATAAATATTTTACCTAAAAAACCTTAGTTCTTATATTCTGTAACTCCTGAAACTTTTCAGCATCAACAAACCCTGTGCCTTTAAGCATCATGATTATTAGCTTTTCAGCAGGAAAATAGATGTTTTTGCAGCCCAACGTTTTGTCCAACGCCTCTATCCTGACGAGTTTTGACCCTGTTTGATATTCTGCGTTATAAATATAATAAGTCAGGTCACCCTCATAAGAAACAAGATCCTTGTCTAGCGAGTCAAACCACTGTTCATCAGGAAATTTTCTGTTGTAAGTGTCAAAATCAACGCCAACAAACTGTCCGCACATACGAGACAAGAACATGAACTTGCCCATGACGCCCTCAATCTCAGACGAGTTATCAAACGCAGAAAAAACATTAAAAGGGCCGACATAGCTTTTGACATCATACTTTTGAGATAATTTTCTAGCAATCTCATCAATGTAGAAGGTCGAGTTTAAGGTGTGAATAGTCTCCATCAAACTCATGAAAGCAAAGAACAATATAAATATATCTAAAAAATCCTTCTCCTTCCAAAGCCACTAAGAAGACCAGAAACTCCTGTAATAATAAATATTATAGCAATTAACGTCTCAAGAATATTTGGCACAACAAGAATTAATATTCCAAGAAGAATTAATACAATAAAACCAATATTAAGACTAGGCCCAAAAAAGTTCATTCTCATCATATAATAAAGTATAAAGAAGTGAGATTTATAAAATTAGTTGTTTTTTATTGCCTCTATCGTAATTTTTATAAAGAAAGAGTGAAACTAAGCTATGATGAAAACAGAAGATAAAGGAATAACAGTCAAGAAAAGTGAAAATTTCTCAGAATGGTACACACAAGTCATAACAAAAGCGGAGCTAATAGAATACACTGGAGTATCAGGATGCATGGTTCTAAGGCCATACTCCTACGAGATATGGGAGAAGATAAAGGATTTCTTTGATAAAGAGATAAAAAAGCTGGGAGTGAAGAATGCTTACTTCCCACTATTAATACCTGAAAGCCTCTTAACAAAAGAAAAAGAACACGTCAAAGGGTTCAGTCCTGAAGTTGCGTGGGTAACACATGCTGGAAATAGTAAATTATCAGAAAGACTGGCAATAAGGCCAACCTCAGAGACAATAATGTATGATACATACAAAAAATGGATAAGAAGCTATCAAGACCTGCCGCTATTGATAAACCAGTGGTGTAACGTTGTAAGATGGGAATTCAAGCACCCAGTACCATTTCTAAGAACAAGAGAGTTCTTATGGCAGGAAGGACACACCGCGCACGCAACAAAAGAAGGAGCAGACACAGAAGTATTAATAATCCTTGACAGATACACAAAGGTGTTTGAAGAACTGCTAGCAGTACCTGTCTTAAAAGGCTTAAAGTCAGAGAAGGAGAAGTTTGCAGGGGCAGACTATACAACAAGTGTCGAGACAATATTTCCAGACGGAAAAGCAATACAAGGAGGAACGTCACACGCACTAGGACAAAACTTTTCAAAAAGCTTTGGAATAACATTTACAGATGAAAAAGAGAAAAGGCAGCATGTCTGGCAAAATTCATGGGGATTTAGCACTAGATCAATAGGAATAATGCTGGCAATCCACGGAGATGATAAGGGATTAATAATGCCGCCAAGAGTTGCACCAATACAAGCAGTAATAGTTCCAATAATATTTGACAAAACGAAAAAAGAAGTTTTAGAAAAATCCAATGAGATAAAAGGAAAACTCAAAAACTTCTTAGTTGAGCTGGATGCAGGAGAAAACTACTCAGCAGGCTGGAAATTTCACCAATGGGAACTAAAAGGAGTACCATTAAGAATTGAAGTAGGACCAAAAGACATAGAGAAAAAACAAGTAACTATCGTTAGAAGGGATACTGGTGAAAAAATAGCTGTTAAAGAAACAGACGTAGCAGTCAAAGTAAAAGACTTACTAGAAGAAATACAAACTAGTTTATTTTCAAAAGCAAAGAAATTCCTAGATGAAAACATAGTAAAAACAGATGACTTTGAAACCATGAAAGTAGCCATCAAAGCAAAGAAGTTTGCATTTGTTCCATGGTGTGGAAAAGAAGAATGCGAAGGATGGATAAAAGACAAGACTGCAGGCGCAAAAAGCCTAAACATCCCATTTAACCAAAAAAAGCCAAAAAAGAAATGTATCCACTGCGACAAAGCTGCAGAATACTACGCGTACTTTGCAAAGAGTTACTAAATTCAAAATGGAATTCTTAGACGTAGTGGATGAAAGTGATAATGTAGTTGGAAATGCTTCAAAGGTTGATATTTACAAGAAGTCTTTGCGTCACAGGATTGTCCACATCTTAATTTTTAATAATAAAGGTGAGATGGCGTTGCAGTTAAGAAGTGCTAAAGTTTCATATTGTCCTTTGCATTGGTCAACTGCAGTTGGAGGACATGTTTCATCAGGCGAGTCTTATGAACAAGCTGGAATGAGAGAGTATAAAGAAGAGTTAGGAACAACTAGTAAGCTTGAATTCTTTAGCAAAGACCCTTATGTAGGAGAGGGAACTCCAAACAAGTTCTTAGCCACTTTCAAAACAACATTTAATGGACCATTTCACCCAGACCTAAATGATGTGGAAGAAGTTAGTTTTTTTACAATAGAACAAATTAAAAAAATGATAAGGCGTGGAGAGAAATTTCATCCAGAACTATTGTTTTTATTAAAGAAACATTTTTTCTAACGTCACTCCTGCGTCATACGCTGCGGAAAACCAACGGGTTTTCCTTGCTCTCCGCTAAACGCTACGAGGAAACTAACACGTATTAAGTTCAATAAGGTTTTGGCAGTTTATGTCCTATTGTATATCCGTTTTCTATGGTCTAAATGTCTAACAAAAAGTATCTTTCTTGACATGTCAACATCAATTAGCACCCTATAATCCCCGATTCTAAGTTTATAGAAATCGTCACCTTCATAATGCTCAAGATAAAGGAAAGGATTTGCCTCAACAAGTTTCAATTTGTTCCTAATCCTCTTAGCTAATTGAGTCTCACATTTGTCTAAAAACTTAATAACCTTTGGATGAAGTTTTGTAGAAAACATTATAGGTCAATATATTCACTTTCAGGAGTCTCACGCGCCTCCTTCAGAGCTTTCTTTGCAAACTCGCTAAGTTCATAGTCTTCTCTAAGAATGTGTTTGATAAATTCTATGTCTTTTTTAAGACTTGTTAAGTCTTTATGTAAAACTTCTATTGATGTTGCCATGCAGTTTAATAACCATTTGATATTTATAAACTTTTGCTCAAACCTGGCTTCATCCATTTAATGTGTTGCCATCAATTTGTGAGCATTCTTGATTAATTCTTCCTGAAAAGTTCGGAGATTGCAAGAGAGAACTTTTCTCTCTGAAAAATGTGCTATATGCGAACCGATGGCAACAATTTCATGCA
>JAHJQL010000085.1 GCA_018819065.1 Nanobdellota archaeon
ATACTACAAGAATCGAAAGTTTTTTGTAAAAACGATGTTATATGTGTCATGGTTTGTTTGGTAAACATAACCATGCACTTCTCCTATGTGCTTTTTTTCGAGCACTAAGGAGGAGTCATTTTCCAATCGGAGATACTGTTGATAACAGTTTTTGTTGTTCAGAAGCACTTAAATTATTCTTGTTTGGATCTATTCTAAAAGATGCTACTCTATCTTTTGAATCTGTCTTTAATCCTCTGTTTCTCATTTCTTTTTCATATTCCCATAATAATCCACTTGTCCCTGGTTTTAAAGGATTCCCGATGTATTTACTAAAATATGATGCATATGTTGTGTCTATACTTCTATTTCTTAAAATAAGACAACCATGTTCAAGTATTGCAAAACTATGCGGAATAACATTCATAATTCTATAAAAACTAGTCATTCTTCTTCCTGAGATGAGAACTACTGGAATTCCTTTCATTCCTATTTGAGCTAAGAGTGAAATTGCTCTTTTTGAGACAATTCTGTCTTCGTTTATAATTGGCAAAAACTTCGAGATAAAAGATTTATGTATCAAAGTATTATCAATGTCTGAAAATACTATTCTTATATTAGGTACTTTTTTATTTTCAAGATAGTTTACAAACTCTTTTATTTCATCATTTATAATCATGAAATATTTTTTTGAATTTTGTCGACTAATAAATATCTGAAGTTTTTTGTCGCCCAAAAAAGATTTTTTGGTAGTTTCAAGTTTGTAAATTATTTGTTTTATATATTTTAAATCTTTATTTATACTTTCCAGATTATACATTGCTCTTAATAAGTTGTTAATTCTTTCTAATTGGGTTTTATCATCAAAATTGAACTCAGAACTTTCATCTAACAGATTTTTTAAGAATATATGAATGGCTATTTTGTACTCAGGTCTCATATTTTTCTAAGAATGAAAATGATATTTAAATTTATTGTATAATTTGATGAAAATAACAATTTATTGAATCTATGCGTTTCTTGTTCAACATCAAATAATTAATTCTGATAATCTAATTCGTTTTTAGAAAATAGAAACAGTTAAAAAAAGGGTTGTTATTCAGATTATTCAATGGGCTGGTAGCTCAGCCTGGCAAGGGTTTCGTTCCAACAAAAATCGGAGAGATTTTTGAGGTGCCAAAAGCTTTGCTTTTGAGAACCTTGATCCCGAAGAGCGACATTCGACTTCAGCAAAAATCAAAGATTTTTGAGATTCAGAAATCTTCAGATTTCTGTAATTGTCGAAGTCCCTCGGAAAAGAAACGAATCGTTGGGCAATAGAGCATCGCCTTCGCAAGGCGGGGGCCCCGGGTTCAAAACAACCCTTTTCAGCGTTGATGGGGAAAATGAGTTTCCTCGCTTTGCTCGTCAAGCTCATGAAAAAGGAAAGTGAAAGTCCCGGCCAGTCCAGTTTTTTATTCTTTTAAAACAATGTTTTCTAAACTTTCTTTTGCAAGTTCAGCAGATGTTTTTATACCGAATATTTTTCTTGCACCTTGCATTGTCCATCTCATTGTTGGGGCAATTAATGGAGAAATATACACAACAGCTTTCATACCTTCAGCTACTTGTTGAAAATCAACATCACCTGTGTTAATTAATTGTCCTACGCAATTAGAAATTCCATAAACAATTGGTTCAAATGTGTTAAAAGCTATCATATCAGTTAAGAACTGTTTTCCTCTTCGACCAGAATAGTTTGCAACTTCTCCAAATTTTTCTCGTTCAAAGTAATGAGATATATCATTATCATCAAATACTTCTTTAAGTTTTCTAGTTTCAGGAACTGTTTTTAGAATACCATACCATTTATCCTGCCACCAACCATATGGTCCTGAAGTTACAGAATTAATTCCCGTTGCCACACCTCTTGAGGCGACAATTCCCCAACCTGTAAGGCCACCCATAAAGTAATCAATAAGAGCACCAACTACAACTGAATAAGAAACACGACTGCCTGTATCTACAGCAACTTTCTTTGAAACATCATTTTTAAAACCCATAATCACTGAATAGTAGTAATTATTTATAAATTTTGTTGTTTGATTTAATAAAATTTTTATTGATAGAATAGTTTATAAATTATGTAACCATTCTATTACTATGTCAGTTTATTCAATCTGGTTAATACCATCAGAAAAGTCATATGCTAAACTAAATGATGAAATTCTTGAACTTTGTAGGAAATATCAAACACCTTACTTTGAACCACACGTTACATTGATTGACAGTTTAGAAGGTGAAGAAGCTGATATGATAAAAAAAACATCTAAGCTTGTTGGTCAAATGAATTCTAATTTTTTAAGATTAACTAAACTTGAGCATGGGGAAACAGAACACAGATGCGTGTTTATACTGGCGGAGATTGACGAACAGTTGTTGAATTTGCATGCCCTTGCAGAAAAAATATTTGACAAGAAAGAAGATGTTTTTATTCCTCACTTAAGTCTTTTATACGGACGATTCCTTAGTTATACAAAAGACAGAATTATCAGAGAGATTGGTAAGAATTATGATCAAAAGGTTTTTTTTGATAAAATTATTCTTTATGACACAACTGGAAAAGAAGAATCTTGGCATAAAGTTAAAGAATTTAAACTTTCTACCCTTAAAAATAAATAATTGATTTTCCCAAAGATTTATTAAATAAACTATTTTTTTCAAACTAAAGTATGGGCGAATAGTTCAGTTCGGTAGAACGCTTGGTTGGCATACAAAAAAGCCAGAGTCTTTTTTGATTTTGGCTTTTAAATCCAGAAATCAAGAGGCCCCGGGTTCAAAACAAGGGTATCGTTCCTTGATCCCTCCGGCGTACATCGACTTCGTCGAGTACACCTGATGGATGTACAATCGATGCTCCTGGTGAAAGTCCCGGTTCGTCCATATTTTTTTTTAGAATGTAGTCCTGATTTTTCTAATAGTGTCGCTATTGTCTTTTCCAGGTCTTGCGTTAGTTCTATGATGAGATTTTCCTCTTTTAGATATGGCTCTATAGTCATTGCTTTTCCAATGTTGACTTTCATTCTTTTGAAAGGGTTGAGTCCTTCTGCGTTGTATATGCTTATTGGTGTTATAGGTATTATCTTTTTATCCTCTTTGTAGATTTCATTAACTATCTTTGCGCAAGTAGTGTTGAACTTGTAGAGGTAGTCATGATACTGGCTTATTTCTCTTTCAGTTTCATTACCATTTATCATGCTTATAGGTGTTTGAAAAATAACGACTGCTCTTTCATTTTTCAAGTAAGTTTTTATCTTTTCAATTGATTCTCGAAGATTTTTTACAGCTGCTCTTTTATCTTTGTGATTGTTCAAATCTATTGATATCATCTTTGTTTCTTTCATAATTTTTGGAACATAATCTGAAAAAACATTTCTAATTGGTGTTAACATTTTATTTATTAAAGTCGCTGTTATTGAGCCATATTTGGACAAGTGTCTTTTGTAAAAGTCTTTTATTAATTGATTTAATTCGTTTTTGTCAAAAAGTTCTTTTCTCGGTGTGAAGAATAATGGTCTCGTGTATAATTTTAACAAGCTTCCAATATCTCTTGCAATCCCTGGGTGATTTGCAATTATTAAATTTGGTCCTTCTTCTATCTTGTTTTCTAATCCAGTATATATTATGTTGTCGAATGGCACGAAGAATTTCAAAAGCTTCTCTTTTGCAGCATCATATTTTTCTCTTATTTCTCTATCTTTTTCCTTGATTTGGTCGCCGATATACATCTTCTCTTTCACGTAGGAGTGATGAATAGTAAATAAATCTTTGCCTAATTCACACTTTTTTTCAGCAAAGTTTAAAAACGAGTCATCATTTATCATTAATTATAAGGTGATTATTATAGTAAAGAAAACCACAAAAAAAACCATGATAAAAAAGAAATCTGAGATAAAAGCTGTCTTTTTAGATTTTTGGGGAACAATAGTTGAAAACGGAGTATTTCCTAGTCCTGTAAGACAAGTTCACAGGATGCTAAGAGTTCAGATGCCTTTCTCAGAATACATTGAAAGATTTGAAAAAGCCTTTATGATAACAAAGTATGACAACCTTACAGAAGCGTTTAAAGCTGTGACTAAAGAGTTTAGTGTTAATCCCCCAAGCTTTGTGTATGACAACCTTATAGGCATGTGGAACAAAAACACTTTTCTTAGCAAGCCATTCCCAGACACTGTAAGCACCCTTCAGGATTTAAAGAAAGATTACAAGCTGGTTTTGATATCTAACACTGATAACTTATCAGTTCCACAACTTTTAGATAAGTTTGACTTACGAAAATACTTTGACGAGATAGTCTTGTCTTGTGATGTTGGTATGTTAAAGACTGATAAGAAGATGTTTGAAACAGCTCTCAAGAAGCTGAAGCTGAAAAAAACACAAGTTGTTATGATAGGAGACTCTATACCTACAGACATAGAAGGAGCAAAAAAAGCGGGTATAAGAGGTATTTTAGTCGACCACAGAGATAGAAGAGAGTATGAGGATAAGATAATTAGCCTTTCAGAAATAAGAAGCAAAATAGAGGGGTGAGCGTTCTAATGGATAACTGCTTGTTTTGCAAGATAATAAAAGGCGAGATACCATCCACAAAGATTTATGAGGATGATGAATTCTACGCGTTTTTAGACATAAAACCTATCAATCAAGGTCATACGTTGGTGGTGCCAAAGAAACACTGCAGAAACCTATTAGACTTTCCAAAATCAGAAGAAACTGACTTAATGGAGTTCTTAAAAAAAGTTGCAAAAGCAGTTACAAAAGGAGTTGGTGCAGATGGATTTAACCTGGGAATGAATAATGAAGGTGCCGCAGGGCAAGTCGTGTTTCACGCACACTTTCACATAATACCAAGATTCAAGAATGACGGCTTAACATCCTGGCCTCATAAAGAGTTCGATAATGAAGAACTTGAGAGAATAAAGGATAAAATAGTTAAATATTTATAAGTTTATATTTTTCAAATTCTTACCTGCCGAGGTAGTTTAGCCTGGTTAGAGCACCACGCTCATAAACGCTTGAGCGATGAGACAAACTCTTGTCGATGATTATTCAAGATGGTGCACCGTGGTTGTCGGGAGTTCAAAACGACAGTATCGTTTGTCGGGCCCTAGAAGATTTCCTTCGGGCGCAGGAATTGCTACGCAATTCGAACACGTCGATGCTTTCCGTGAAAGTCTCCCCCTCGGCATATCTATTTTGGAGTAACTTTACAGTATACTTGTCGTGTTAGAAATAGTAACACCAGAAGAATGGGAGAGGATAAAAGAAGGAATAGAGATTGTTGAAAGGTTGAAGTGAAGGTCTTTTATTTTCTTTTATCATTTTCATAATCAACTCAACGCTTTTTTCTCACGTAATCCTTATTAAACAGTTATTCTTAACTTGCTTTGTTGCGTAATTCTTTTTATTTTCTTATGATGATGTATGCTTTTTTTCCGATGAATTTTTTTGCTGACATTATCATTGCGCCGTTTCCTATTGGTTTTACTTTTTCTTCGTAAATTTCTTGTATTTCATCTTCAAGTAGGATTTTGTCTTTTTTTAGTTTGATTGTTCTCATAGAAAGATTTATATGTTTAAACATATTTAAACATTTCGGTGTTGTAGTGTATAGATTGAGGTGATTTTATGAAAAGATGGGGTAAAAAATTTGAAGACAAGAGAGATTGGGTCAAATATAACTCCAAGCTTATAAAGCGAGGAACATGGTTTTTTGACTATCGCTCTATTCAGGGAATCTGTCAGTCTCTCGCAAATAAAATACTAGGATTTCCAGTAAACCATTATAGCAATGTCTGCCGAAGAATAAATGATTTGACGCTCACACTGCCAGAAATAGATTTTGACAAGCCAATATATGTAGGCAACGATGGATCAGGCATAAAGGTTAGCAACCGCGGAGAATGGATGAGACAAAAGTGGCAGGTAAGAAGAGGATGGATAAAAGCAGTAATTACCATGGATGTTGAAAACAAAAAGCTTCTCGAAATAGAAGTTTTTGAGAAGGGAGATAGTGAACCAGACATATTTGAAAGACACATCAAAACACTAATCAAAAAAGGAGCAACAATAAAGAAAGCCTGTGGTGACGGGGCACATGACAAAAGAAAACTGTTCAACACACTTGAAAAATACAAAATTGAACAAGCAATAAAGATAAGAAGCAACGCTTCAACAAAAGCAAGAGGCTCAATAAGCAGAGCAAGAGAAGTCAGAAAATACAAAGAATTAGGCTATGAGAAATGGGTAAAAGAGAAAAAATACGGTATGAGGTGGGCAACCGAAGGCAAATTCTCGTCGATAAAACGAAAATTCGGCGAATATGTCAGGTCAACTAAGAAAAACAACATGATTAAAGAAGCAGAAAGAAAATTTGTGCTTTATGAAAAAATGATGACCCACGCAGAAGCGTAAACTTTAGCTAAAGCCAAAGTTATGAAAGAGTTACGCAACACAGTATATAAAGAGGATCATCATAAGGCTTCTTAGAATAATTCCTCTTTGCATGCTCAACAATCAATGCATGGTATTCTTGGAAGATAACAACTTCTTTTGGAAGATTATCTTCCAAGAGTTTTTTTATCTCTTCATACCTCGCTTTTTCGCTTATCAACCCAAGATTTGAAAATATCCTCTTCGTATAAGCATCAACGACGAACTCTGGTTGTTTGTAAGCGTATAAAAGTATGGAATCTGCTGTTTCATTACCAACGCCTTTCACTTTTAAGAGTTCTTTTCTCGTAGGAGTTCTTCTATTAAGTGAAATGTAGAACTTTGACATCTCTTTTAGATAAATAGCTTTTTGGTTGAAGTAACCAGCAGGTCTTATTGCTTCTTTAAGTGCTTCATCGTTTAGTGCAAGGATTCTTTTTGGATTGATGGCTTTAAGCTTTTTTAGACTTCTAAGCGCTTTTTCAACGTTTGGCCAAGCAGTGTTTTGCGTCAATACAGAACCAATTATTATCTCAAACTGCTCGTCCTTGCTTCTTGGAAAAGAATAATCGCCTGGATGATAGCCGTGAATAGAACCTGTCTTTGTAGGATTGACTCCTTTGTAGTCTAGAATTGGCCACCAGCCTTGTGGACCGTAGTTGTTGAACAGATAACTATAAATGTTTTTTACCTGATTCATTTGCGTCAAGAATAAATGTTGTTTCTTTTTTAATATTTTCTTGATCTATATTGTTCGTTTCTGTTTGAGTGTTTGTTGTACTTGTTAAACTGCGTTCTATCATCTCTGTTCTCGCTTGATTGGCTTGTGCTGGCTCTTCCAAATCGTCCTCCTTCTCTGCTTGAACCGAAGCGGTTTTCTCTGTTAAAGCTTCCTCCTTCGCGATTAGAACTATTGTTTCTGTCTTTGTTGAAGCTTGTGCTTCTTCCACGGTTAAAGCCGCTGTTTCTGCCGCTGCTGGAGTTTCCTCCTTCGTGGTTAGAACTGCTGTTTCTGTCTTTGTTGAAGCTTGTGCTTCTTCCACGGTTAAAGCCGCTGTTTCTGTCCCTGTTGAAATTTCCTTCTCCGCGGTTAAAGCTGTTGTTTTTGTCCCTGTTGAAATTTCCTCCTCTTCCACGGTTAAAGCCACCGTCTCTACTTCTTGACATGTTCTCTCTTGCGTTAAACGTTAGTTGTGGAAATGCTTCTTTTGGAAGCTTCTTTATGTTCACACTAAACCTTGAGTTTATGTGTCCAAATGCTTCGTGGTCTTTTGGCTCTAGCAAGGTGATTGCTTTTCCAAAGTCACCTGCTCTTGCAGTTCTTCCAACTCTGTGGATGTATTCTTCTGCATCTTTTGAAAGGCTGTAGTTTATTACGTGTGATATATTTCTAATGTCTAGTCCTCTGGCTGCAACTGCTGATGCAATTAAGATGTTTGTTTTTCCCTTGTTGAAATTCTCTATGATTGATAGCCTCTTGTTTTGTGTCAGTTTTCCATGAATCATCTCTGCTTTTACTCCTTGCGCTCGTAGGTTTTTTGCGAGTATCTCCACTGTTGCTATTGTTGCGCAAAATACCAATACTCTCTCCATCTCTTCTTTTTTTAAGAGGTGGACTAGTAGTGAGAATTTCTCGTTTGGTTTCACATCATAATAGTACTGCTCCAAGAAATCATCTTTTACATATGTGTCTGCTTTTGCGATTTCAGGATCGTTCATGTGTCTGTGCTTGATGTTGTTAATCTCGTCAGATATGGTTGCTCCAAAAAGTAAGACTTGTTTGTTCTTTGGCACACGCTTAAGTAGTTCTTCGATGTCTTCGATAAATCCCATCTCTATCATCTTGTCAGCCTCATCTAATATGACGCATGTAAGTTTTGATAGGTTTAATGTTCCTCTGTGAAGATGGTCTACTAGCCTTCCGGTTGTTCCAACAACTATTTCTGCTCTTTGAAGCTTGTCCATCTGAGGCCCAATTGCTACTCCTCCAAAAACTGTTGCGATGCTTGCATGCATGTACTTTGAAAACTTCTCAAGCTCTCTTCCAATCTGCACTGCAAGCTCCCTCGTTGGCACCATTATTAATACTTGCAGTCCGCCTCGTGGAACTATTTTTTCAAGTATAGGTACTCCAAAAGCTACTGTTTTTCCAGAACCAGTATTAGACATTCCTATCACGTCTTTTCCTGATTTTATGAGTGGTATTGCTAGTTGTTGTATCTTTGTAGGGTTTATTATCCCTTCTTCTTTTAGTGCGTTCACTATTTCTTTTCTTATGTTCATTAATTCAAATGTCATTTTTTTCCTCTATGTTTTTCTATTTAGTTTCTATTATTCGGAATCTCTTACATTAACTAAAATTCATCAATGCTTATCTTCAACCATCGTGTAATGAGGGTTTCTTATGTGAAACAGAATGAGCAATTTTTTTAACCCTCTGTTTCTGCGTTTCCGATGTTTTATGTTAAATTGAAAAGTAATCCTTTGTTTATAAATCTTCTGATTGTAATATTTATTTGTTGTAATTCTTCACTATTTTTGAGAATATCGCGCCTACTTGTGCACCTTCATATTTTGTTATGTCTTGCTTGCCACTTGGTCCAAACCTTCCAGGGAAGTACTTTGCAAGCAGACCTGCTTTCTCATCTGCGTATCTTGAAAAGTTGTTTATTGGTATGTTTTTTGATTCTTTTAAGAAGTTTTCAATCCTTTCTTCTTTTGATGTTTTTTCATTAGTTCTTGCTGTCTGGTCTTCTTTTTGCTTGTAGAATTCTTGCCATTCAAAGCCTGATTTGTACAAGTCTTTATCTTCGGGGTCGACTCCTAGCTCGTTGCACATCTTGAAGTAGTTGATGGAGTCTCTTTTGTGCAGTGCATCTATTCTTTCTTTCTCTTGGTTTTCAAACCACTCTTTTTCTTTTTCTAAGTTTATTACTTTGTCTGCTAGTGTCATTTTTAGGTATTTAATAATACAAATATATAAATGTTTCGCCACTAAGCAGTGGTTGTGTGGATTTTCAAAAAAGCGCTACAAAGTTACCAAGGAGTGAAAGAGCCGTTTGCCGACGGCAGATAGCGGGTCAGAAAATGCGCTGTAGCCTACTACTTGGCTACGCTTCCTATGGCGAAAACATAGGGCGTAGTACATCAGAAATGCGAGGTAACGGTCTCGCTTTTTTTTTCTTTCACGTTCCATTGGACATTTATGCGTGAACTATATAAAGAAGATAATATTCATTGTTATAAATGGAAGATAAAAACAAATTAGTAGTATTTCAGGATAAAAAAATCAGAAGAGTTTGGTTTAAAGAACAATGGTACTTTTCAATAGTTGACATTGTCGAGGTTTTAACAGATAGTATTAACCCTACTGATTACTTAAAGAAATTAAGGAAAAGAGATTTAGAGTTTGGAAGCTACATAGGGACAAATTGTCCCCAGGTAGATATGCCCACAAGTTCAGACAAGCTTAGAAATACTTTGGCAGGCAATACAAAAGATATTTTCAGAATAATTCAGTCAATACCATCAAGAAAAGCAGAGCCATTCAAACAATGGTTATCTCAAGTCGGATATGAACGAATCGAAGAGATTGAAAATCCCGAGTTAGGTCAAGATAGAATCAAAAAATACTATGAATTGAAAGACTATCCGAAAGATTGGATTGACAAAAGACTCAGAGGAATTGCCATAAGGCAAGAATTGACCGACGAGTGGAAGAATCGCGATATTAAATCTGAAAATGAATTTGCCATATTAACAAATGAGATTACTAAAGCAACTTTTGGAAAAACAGTTGGAGAATACAAAGAATTCAAACAACTTCAAAAGAAAAATCAGAACCTCCGAGATCATATGACTGATTGGGAACTCATTCTTACAATGATTGGTGAAAAGGCAACTAAAGATATAACTCAGGAAAGAAACTCTCAAGGGTTTGTTGAATGTAAAGATTCAGCAATCAAAGGTGGAAGCATCGCTAAAAGAACAAGACAGGACATAGAGGAAAATCTTGGAAAAAGCGTTGTCTCAAAGGAGAATTTTCTTCCAAAACAAAAGGAAAAAAAGAAACTGAACTAATTAATTAATGGTAGTTCATCAAATATAAAAATTGCTTTCTTTTCGAAATCGTATTGTGCACCTACATATGGATTAATTTTATCTTCTTTTGGTAAAAAATTATTTTTCCATTGATACAAATCTGATTTCAAGAAGCCACCAGGATGTGCAATTAATCTCCAAATATCGTTTTTAACTAATGTTCTCGGAAATTCTATTAAACGTTCTCTAATGATGTGCGCGACAGTTAATTCTTCAAGTATGAAGTTTACGTTTGCGTCTGAATAGGAACGCTTTCCGATATCTTTCTGAATCGCTTCTCTAAATTCTTTGTTAGTCTGTTCTCTTTGTTTTAGAATGGAAAATTTTAGGTATTTAATAATGTGGCTTCATCCATTTAATGTGTTGCCATCAATTTGTGAGCATTCTTGATTAATTCTTCCTGAAAAGTTCGGAGATTGCAAGAGAGAACTTTTCTCTCTGAAAAATGTGCTATATGCGAACCGATGGCAACAATTTCATGCA
>JAHJQL010000086.1 GCA_018819065.1 Nanobdellota archaeon
TGCATGAAATTGTTGCCATCGGTTCGCATATAGCACATTTTTCAGAGAGAAAAGTTCTCTCTTGCAATCTCCGAACTTTTCAGGAAGAATTAATCAAGAATGCTCACAAATTGATGGCAACACATTAAATGGATGAAGCCTAATTTTTAGAAAAATTTATATACTATTTCTTAGAGAGAAAGTTTTAGAGACAACTTGATGGCAGACAAAGAAGCAGAGAACAAAAACCAGGAGTCTGTAGATTTTAAAGTTATTGAAGAGCATAATAAGAAGCTTGATTATTATTTCTTGTTATGGAAAGGAACTGAGTCTGAAGTCTATGGTAACAACCATGTGGCTTTAGAAATGTATGATCATGCATTAGTGATTAACCCTGGCATAAATGGAGCTTTTCATGCTATGCACTCTCTCCTTAACAGGGATTTTAACAATCTAAAATTATATTTTTCAGAGGAGAAACTTAAAGAATTGCTTACAGTGATTAATACTGCTTATAAACAAACATATTAAAGACTAGTTTTATAATCTTATAAACTTTCGCTGAGGGCTGAATCAATTATTTTATGTTTGCTTTCCTTTAACACTATTCTGTCAAGCGACTTTTTCTTTTCTTCAAGATAGGAAATTGCGTTTTTGTATTCTGAATACTTCTCGTCAATATCTGCTGCAAACGACGCTTCGTTTGTGATTGCAATGTGAGTCTTAAAAAGAATATTTTCTGCTAATTTTTCACCATCTGAGACTTTCAGTTTATGAAAAAATAATTTTAGAAATGCATATCCTAAGTTTAGGTATTGTTTTTTATCAATTAAAGCAGTTGATTTTTTGTATGTTCCATACAACTTCTTAAGTAATGGTTCTCCTTTTATTTGTTGGTATAAGAAGCTAGTAAACTCATATAACTGTTCTGGAATTGCGTTTGTGTTGACTATATAAAAATGGCCTGGTACAACGCTTCGTTTACTACCCAGTTCATCTATTAAGATGGTTGATGGCTTCCACTTGGATTCTTTTCTTATATTGGTGCTGTCAACAAACTGAATTATTAGGTCTTTATCATTTAAGTGTTTACTTATCTGATTGTAATAGTTTATCAGGTGGTGATTTTCAACGTATGGTATGTCAACTGTTGACATGGCAATCGTAGAGCCTTTATACTCTAGAATTCCCCTTTTTATATTCTCACCTATACTCTTGTTGTAGTTGATATAATAACAACCCTGTATGTCTGCTTCTCTAAATTCAGCCTCTGGGCCTACAACTGTAATTTCAGAAATGAATGGAGTTTCTTTGTATGTGTCTATAAGCTTTTGCAAGATAGAGTATCCAACTTCTTTTTGTCCTATCAAACCCTTGTTTATACCTTCAAGATATTCTACTCCAAGTTTTCTTTTGAGTCTTTCACTGTTTTTTTGTATCTTTCTTGGATCAGTCTCATACCCTGCAAGTATAACTACTGGTAAGCGTTTCAATGTTTTAGATGGAAACTAAGTAATTTATTTAAATATTTGTTAGAAAATTTGTCTTAAATATTTTTTTAGAATTAAGTGTCAATCATCTCAATTTCGATGTTTAAGCCTTCTGGGATTGGAACCCTCATAACAAGCCTAAGTGCTCGCTCGTCAAGACCCATGTCTATGAGCCTCTTATGAACTCTCATCTCGTATCGGTCCCATGTGGCTGTTCCATCGCCGCAAGGACTTTTTCTCGTGGTTATCTTAAGCTTTTTTGTAGGCAGTGGTATTGGTCCTCTAATCATTACTCCAGTCTTCTCTGCAACGTTTTTTATATACTCACAAGTCTGATTAATCTTGTTTATATCTGTACTTGCTAGTTTTATTCTTGCTTTCTGCATTTTTATGTACCTTTTATATTCTTTCTCTGTAGCCTCTGCCTACCAACATGATAAAGCTTTAATTTACCATGAAAATAATAGTAAAAAAATTTAAGCTTTTTTGACTAAGTCAATGCACATTCCTGCAGCGACTGTCTGACCTGAATCTCTGATTGCAAATCTTGACATGTGTGGAATTTCTTTTTGCTTCTCAATCACTAAAGGTTGTATCGGCTTTATCTTGACTATTGCTGCGTCCCCATTCTTGATGAAGTCAGGGTTTTCCTGTAATACTTCTCCAGTTGCAGGGTTCAACTTTTTTAATATAGCAGTTATCTGGCATGCAATCTGTGCTGTGTGTATGTGAAATACTGGTGTGTATCCAACGGTGATGACACTTGGGTGGTTCAAGACAACTATCTGTGCAGTAAACTCACTTGCAACTGTTGGAGGATTATCAGCTGGTCCTATAACGTCTCCTCTGGCGATGTCTTTCTTTCCAAAGCCTCTCACGTTGATACCAACGTTGTCACCTGGCTCGGCTTGCTGCATTTGTTCGTGGTGCATCTCTATTGATTTTACTTCTCCAAGGACTCCTTTTCCTTCTCTTCCTGGAACAGCGATGACTTTTTGTCCAATTTTCATGATTCCAGTTTCGATTCTTCCAACTGGAACAACTCCTATTCCTGTGATGTTGTATACATCTTGGATTGGCATTCTTAATGGTAAATTTGTTGGCTTGTCTGGTGGTAATAAGTTGTTTATTGCATCCAGTAATGTTCCGCCTGTAAACCATGGCATTTTTTCAGTCTTTTTGAAGACGTTATCTCCTGGTAATGAAGCAATAGGTACGAATTGTATTTTGTCTGGAACATATCCTACACTTTTTAATAGTACTGTCATATCTGTTTTTATCTTGTCAAATACCTTTTGGTCATATGCTTTCATATCCATCTTGTTAACAGCAACTATTAGTTGTGCTACTCCAAGTGTTCTTGATAAGAATACGT
Organism: Nanobdellota archaeon; assembly: GCA_018819065.1. Classification (GTDB taxonomy): domain Archaea; phylum Nanobdellota; class Nanobdellia; order Woesearchaeales. The sequence continues at coordinate 2,845 of JAHJQL010000086.1, forward strand.
GTTCTTTTGTCTGAGCCATGATTCCGTCGTTTGCAGCAACTACTAGTACTCCTGCATCTGCTTGGCTTGCACCTGTTATCATGTTTTTGATGAAGTCTTTGTGGCCTGGTGCGTCGATTATTGTGAAGTAGTACTTGTCTGTCTCAAACTTTTTGTGTGCTAGGTCGATTGTGACTCCTCTTTCTCTCTCTTCTTTTAAGTTGTCCATGATGAAAGCGAATTCAAATCCTCCTTTTCCTAGCTCTTGAGCTTTCTCTTTGAGCTTTCTCAACGCTTGTTCGTCAATGTTTCCTGAGTCAAATAGTAATCTTCCTACTGTTGTTGATTTACCGTGATCTACGTGTCCAATAAACACAAGGTTTATGTGTATCTTGTTTTTAGCCATTATACTTTTCCTCCTCGATTTTTTTTGTTTAAAATATGATATTCAGGAATAATAGTCTCTTTATAAATATTGCTGTTTTTTCCTGACCATATTTTTGCGTTATTTATTCGCTTTCCTCCGTCTCAGCTTTCAGTCCTTTCCTATTCCTGATTTGTTGTATTATTTTGTGTTGTAATTCTTCAGGTAGCTTTTCAAAGTTTTGATCTATTAGTGATGAGATTCCTCTGCCGCCTGTTGCGCTTCTTAGTTCTGAGCTTAACCCAAACATTTCTCCAACTGGCAATTTTCCTATTACTATTACTGTTTCTCCTTCCTGTTGCATGTCTAGGAGTTGTCCTCTCTTGTTTGCGATTAGTTTGCTTATCTCTCCCATGTATTCTATTGGTGCTTCAAATCTCATAGTTTGAACTGGTTCGAAGAGTAGTGGTCTTGATAGATTCATTGCTCCTCTGATACCTAGCCTTACTGCAGGGTAGAACTGTGCTGGTCCTCTGTGGATTGCGTCTTCGTGTAGCTTCATATCAACGATTGTGACTTTTACTCCTGTGCATGGTTCTCTTGCGATTGAGCCTGCTTTCATGACGTCTTCATACATGTCCATAATCATCTCTATTACTTCTCCTATGTGGACTATTCCTCTTGTTCCATCCACTAGCATGTTTCCGTTGAAGACTTCTTTTACTTTTCTTGTCTCTTTTGAATCCATGCCAGCTTCTTCTAGCACTCTCCAGAGCTCTTCGTCTTTTTTCTTTATTCTTCCTTCTGGAACCTTGCCGGCTTTGATTGCCGTCATTATCTCTGGGCTTAGTGGCTCTACTTTGAAGTATAGTTTGTTGTGCTTGTTTGGTGATTTTCCTTCAAATGATTGTCCGCTTGGCTTTGTGACTGTCTCCCTATAAACTACTATTGGTGCTGATGTCAGCACTTCTAAGTGTTTGTTGTCTCTTATCCTGTTTTCTATTATCTCTAAGTGTAGTTCTCCCATCCCGCTTATTAGGTATTCTCCGGTTTCTTTGTTCATCTCAATTTGTATTGATGGGTCTTCTTTTGATACTTGTACAAGTATTTTTGCGAGTTCTGGCAGGTCTGATGGTCTCTTTGCTTCTATTGATTTTGTTATTACTGGCTCAAAAATGTGTGTTATCTTTTCAAATGGTTCGTCTTCTTGGTCTGTTATTGTTTCTCCAGGGTAAGCATCTTTTAGTCCTCCAAGTCCTATGATGTTACCGCATGGTACGTTGTCGACTATTTCTCTTTTTGCACCATTATAGATGTATATCTGCTGTGCTCTCAGGGATGTCTTTTTTATGTTCATGTAGATGGGCATTCCTTTCTTAATGGTTCCTGAGTACATTCTTCCAGCGGCAATCTCCCCTGCTTGAGGGTCAACAACTACCTTGATGACCACAAATGCCAATGGTCCGTTAGGGTCACAGCTCATCAATCCTTTTCCTAGTGGTGATTCTGGGTCTCCGTGCCATATCTTTGGAATCCTGTATTTTTGAGCAATTGTTGGGTTTGGGTGATGCTTTATAACTACGTTTAGCACGACCTCGTGAAGTGGCGCTTTTTTTCCAAGCTCTTTCCAAGTGTTATTTTCATATGCGTCTATTATGTTCTTGAATGATATGCCTTTTTTTTGCATGTAATCTATTGATAATGCCCAGTTGTGAAAGGCTGATCCAAAGCATACTGATCCATCCTGGACGTTGACTTGCCATTTTGAACCGTATCCCTCTTCTGCAATATTTGTTATTAGTCTGTTGACACTTGCGATTATCTTCATGAATCGCTCCTGCATCATTTCAGGCGTTAGTTTTAGCTCTTTCATCAATCGGTCTACTTTGTTGATGAATAGTATTGGTTTTACTCTTTCTTTTAGTGCTTGTCTTAAAACAGTCTCTGTTTGTGGCATTATTCCTTCTACTGCGCAGCAGAGCACTACTGCTCCGTCGACTGCTCTCATTGCTCTTGTGACGTCTCCTCCAAAGTCGACGTGTCCAGGTGTATCTATTAGATTTATTAAGTACTCAATACCTGAAAAATTGTGTACCATACTCACTGATGCTGAGTCGATTGTTATTCCTCTTGCTTGTTCGTCAGCGTGAAAGTCTAGTGCTAGCTGTTTTCCGGCTAGTTCTTCTGACATCATTCCTGCTCCTGCAAGCAGGTTGTCTGAGAATGTTGTTTTTCCGTGGTCTATGTGTGCGCAAATAGCTATGTTTCTTATATTGTCAGGATTCTTCATAATCCTCATCACTTTGTCAGCCATCTTTTCTCCCATTGTCTATCCCTCTAAATTTTTAGTTTATTTCTCCGATTTTTTTTGTTTTCCCGCAAAGATAATCGTTGATTTTTGTAATCACTTTTTCTCTTATCTCGCTTATGGGTTTATTGATTGTGATTTCAACTAGCAAACCTTCTTTTGTGTAGTAGTCTATGAGTGGTTTTGTCTTTTTTTTGTAGATGTCAAGCCTGTTTTTTACGGATGCTAGTTTGTCATCGTCTCGTTCAAATAATTCTCCACCGCACTTATCGCAGACACCTTCTTTTTTTGGTTTGTTTCCTGTTTTGTGGTATATCGTACTGCATTTTTTGCAGGTAATCCTTCCCGAGAGTCTTTCTATTATGACCTCGTCGTTTGCTTTGAAGTTAAGCACGTGATCTATTTTTACTATATCTTTTAATCCTTCTGCTTGGTTTAGTGTCCTTGGAAAACCATCAAGTATGAATCCGTTTTGACAGTCTTTCTGCGACATCCTGTTTTTTATAAGTTTAATCATGATGTCATCAGGCACGAGCTCTCCTCTAATCATGATTTCGTTTATGTTCTTTCCTAAAGTTGTTTCTTTCTTTACTTCTTCTCTTAGTAAGTCGCCAGTTGATATCTGTGGGATTCTTAGCACTTCTGTTAATACCTGTGCATACGTTCCTTTTCCCACGCCTGGTGATCCTAAGAATAATAACTTCATCTTTTGTGTCCTCTGAAATGTATTACTTCGTCAGGTTTTTTCCATTTGATTAGTTCTTCTTTCTTAAACCACAACTTTATCTCTTGTTCAGCTGACTCTTTACTGTCAGATGCATGGATTAGGTTTATCACTGGTCTGTCGGATGCATTTGCAAGGATGTATGTGTCTTGTGAGTAGTCGCCCCTTATCGTTCCTGGAGCTGAGTTTTCAGGTGATTGCTCTCCAACCATCTTCCTAATTAGCTTTATTGTATTGTGCCCTTCTACAACCATTGCAACTACAGGGTAAATTGTTAAGTCTCTTGCGAGGCTGTCACAGATTTTTTTTCCGTGGTGCATCGGATTTTCTTTTTTTGGGTTGAGGTTTTGGTTTTTTATGAGCTTGCTGCCAACTCCAAGCAGCCATTCATCATCTTTCTCATAGTGTTTCTCTGCAAGTTTTTGTGGGACTTGCATCATCTTCATAGCAATTATTTTGAGTCCAATTCTTTCGAATCGTGTTACTATCTCGCCAATAACTCCTCTGGCGACAACATCTGGTTTTAGGATGATTAAGCTTTTTTCAAACATCGTTCTTCACCTCATCTATGCTTTCTTGCCTTTCTTAACTTTGTGATATTCGTTGGTCCACCTGGTTGTTCTTGATTTTCTGCCTAGTTTTAGCATGTTCTTCTCGCATTTGTTTGAGCAGAAATCCAAGATTTTTCCATCTTTCTTTATGTACTTCTTTCCAGTTCCTGCGGGAATGCTTTTCTTACAAAAATCGCATATAACCATTTTGTTTACCTCATGCCTCTTCCAACTTTGTTTAGAGGTCTTGCTTCGATTTCTGTCTCTCTAAGCATTAATATGTCTCCTATCTGGACAGGCCCTTTCACGTTTCGCCTGATGGTCTTATTTTTATCTCTTCCATCAAGGATTTTGCATCTTACTTGGATTGCTTCTCCTCTCGTTCCTGTTCTTCCGACTACTTCGTCTACTCTTGCAGGAACCGCTTGTGAAAAGTTTACCTGGCCTTTTACGTCTTGTTCAGCCATTTTTTAACACCTTTTATATTTTTTTAATTATTTCTTTTGCTTCTCCTTCCGTAACTATTGCTATTGCTGCTGTTCCTACTGGAAGTCCTGCTGATGCGCCTAGTTGTTCTTTGCTGTCCACATGTACAAATTTTGTGCCTTTCTCTTTGCAAAGCAGCGGTAAGTGCATGGTTATTTCTGGTGGTTGAACATCCTTTGCGATAACTACAAGTTTTGCTTCTCCTTTCTCAAGAGCCTTTGTTACTTCGTTGCAGCCTTTTCTTATTTTTCCCGTCTTTCTTGCTAGTTCGACGGCTTCGTATGCTTCGTCAGCCATTTTTAATGCCTCCATTAGCTATGTTTTAATTGTGAGGTTACTAAGAATTAGTACCTCTCTCAGCTCAAATTTTGAGCTTCATCAATCATAGGTTAATATGGAAGAAAAAGGGGTGGTTTATAAATTTTACTCTCAATTTATTCTCTATTGGCCCAGTCTATTGCGTCATCGATATCTGATGTTGTGATGTCTAGCCAGTGCTTTCTTGTCTGGTATATCTTTGCGCCTTTAGAATCCCAAAGAAGTAGTCCTGAGTAGGTCTTGCTTGGCTCTATTATTATCTCTGGTGGTGTGAAGTATGATGTGTAAAGGTTTTCTTTGACTTGCTGGGTGTCTAGCGTTTCAAGATCAACCTTTTCAAGTTTTGCTTTTGTGGCAAGGAGCTTTATTACTCCAAGAACCTCTTCCTGACCGTCATACTTTACGCAGAAGTTGAGGAATAAGTTGTCGTAGTCTTTAGTTTCATCCATCACTTTCTTGAATGCATCGGATAATTCAGGTCCAAGGTCAAACCACCGGCCTATTATAAAAACCCTGACTTTTTTCTCAATTATATCCTCGTTTGACGACAGTTCCTTGAAGAAATTAGTTAGCTCAAAAACCTCTTTGTCTGTCTCAGCGGATATGCTTAATGTGAGTATTGGAATCTCGTTTTTTATCTGGTAGTTCATAAATTTTTTTATCTGTTCAGTGTTTTTTAGGATTGCTTCTTTTTCCTCTTTGCCATTCTTCTCAGCCCAGTCGCTTATGTTGCTGCCGTTTATAGCTATGTGGAGAGGTTTTTTCTTCTGCTTTAGAATTCCAAGATCTATCTTTGGTATTTTTAACTCCATGAAATATTGAAAGATGAAGCGCGTTTTTAAATTTATTGCAAGAGACTTTAATAATAAATTATTTAAATCACCATCTTTAATCAACAATTATGATTCCTGTTAGTTTTGTTTTTGCATTCTTTGGCTTGTTTTTTGCTTCAATTTTTGACATTAGAACGAGGGAGATTCCTGACTGGCTCAGCTATTCCATGATAGCTCTTGGCTTTGGAACAGCGCTCATCGCATCAATTCTTTACAAGGATTTTTATCCTATTGTTTATTCAATCATTGGTTTTGCAATTGGCTTTGTGCTTGCATGGATTTTTTACAAAACTAACCAGTGGGGTGGTGGAGATTCTAAGGCTTTAATGGGTCTTGGAGCATTGGTTGGGTTTAACTTTAATGAAGGACTGCCGTTATTCTTGATTTTGCTGCTTAACATATTCATCATAGGCGCTTTGTATGGCTTTTTGTGGAGTGTATTCTTGGCGCTGAAAAACTTTAAAATGTTCAAAAGAGCTTTTAGAGATTATCAATTGTCTGAGAACATAACTAAAGTTCGCAGGATGGTAGTAATAGCAACTATTGTTGGGCTGGTGGCAGCCATATTTACAGATTCTTTTAATCGATTATTTTTCATAAGTGTTTCTGCACTCATTTTTTTCATGTTCCACTTCTTTGTATTCACAAAAGCTGTTGAGAAGTCTTGCATGGAGAAAAACATTCCGATTAGCAAGCTTACAGAAGGTGACTGGGTGCTTGAAACTGTGTCTGTGAATGGAAAAGTTCTTTGCACGCCAAAAAACCCTGTTACAAAAGAAGAGCTTGCAAGCCTTCTTAAGTTTAAGAGTCAGCATAAGAAGTCAAAGATATTGATGAGAGAGGGCATTCCTTTCCTGCCAAGTTTTTTTATAGCATTCATCTTCACGCTGTTGCTTGGTAACTGGCTGCTCTTTTTTATCTAAGATGTTCTAAGGTATTCTTTCTAGTTGTTTTAGAAGGTAGTTTTCTTCGTCATCTGAGAATTTGTCTTGTGGCTGGTCATCTACTTTTGGAGGGTTTTTTGGCTCTTCTTTAAAAGTTATCTTGCTTGATATTGAGCTTGTGACTGAGTCCATGTCTGGCGCTGAGACTTGTTTTGGAGTCCATAAAAAATTTAAGCCGTCATCTTGCTTTCTTGCAACTACATTTATGACAAATCCATCTTGCTCATCAGTGATTATGTTTGTTCCTTGAGCGCCTAATATTTGAAACAAGCTAGTTGCAGACACGTTTGCGAGGTTGAATATGTGTGCAACTTCTTCTTCGCTTAGTTCTTCAATGCTTTTAACGGGCTTTTTTGGAATTATTAGTATGTGTCCTTTGGCAGCTGGGTTTTTTACTAAGTATGAGAATACTATGTTGTCCTCGTATATTACTCTGCTCTTATCGTTTATTAATTCCTGCTTCATTTTGTAAACATGTTTGTTATGTTGTCCAAGAGGTTTTTGTTCTCTTTCTTTTTATCAGGCAGTGTTTGTTTTGGTGCTTCTTCCTCTTTTTTTGTGCTTTCTTCTTGTTCTGCAAGCGTCTTTTTTGCTGTTTCTATCTGTTTTAGTATGTCTGATAGCTTGTCAATATTAACGCCTTGAAATAACAGTTTTAATTTCTGGTTTGTCTCCATCTCTTTTTTTACTTGTTCAGGGTTGTTTATGATAGCTTCTTTTAGCTGAGGGTTTTGGTCTATTATCTTTGCAAGGTCGTCTTTGTTTGGTGGTTGAGCTAACACTTTTCCTTCTTGTTGTAATTGTGATTGCATCATCTTTGTAAGGCTTGATTTGAGGGGCTCTAGTAGCTCGTCTTGAGAAATATTTTTTGTAGGCGGGTTGAAATTGTCTAGTCCATCTCCATTATCTCTAGGTATTATGTGGAATAGGAAGTGTGGGCTTTGCTGGCCTGCAACCCCTCCGTTTGCTATGAATATAGTGGTTTTTGTTGATGGAACACCCTGCTTTACACCCCTAGACAAGTACTTGACATTTTTAAAGATGTGAGAAAGAGTTTCTTGAGGGATTAACGGCATTATTTGTGTGTGTTTCTTTGGCATTACAAGAATGTGTCCCTTGACTGCAGGATATATATCTAGTATAGCCATCATTTTGTCATCTTCATAGACTTTGTGTGACGGAACTTCTCCTGCCATTATCTTGCAAAAAACGCAGTTCTTCTTTTGTAGTTCTGCAACCTGCTCTGGGCTCATGTTTTGTTGTTCTTCTTCAGTTGGCTCAGAATCACTCATATATTTATCTTTTGTGAATTGGTATATAAAATTTTTGCATTGATAAGAATTAATTGATTGTTGTGTCTATCTAGAACTAGAAAATGATTTTTTGTTTGTTCAGACTTTTCCTGCTACGTGAAAACTTTTTTTTATCACTGCATCCATTGGTAACTCGTTAAGCTCATCTTCGCTGTATATCTTTCCTGACTCGTCTTTGTAAATCATTTACACTCACTCGTCTTCGTCTTCTTCGTACAGAAAGCCTGACTCATCTATTCTCCAAGTCATATAATCCCCTTTATTCTTTTAACCCCTAATTTATCTAATTGTTTTTGTTATTTATATTTTTTTTGTTTTCAAAACGTACTTAACTCTATCATCTTAGCAGCCCTATGTCATTTGGGCTTTCTATTTCTTTATTTGATAGTTGCGGCTTTTCAAGCAAAGGACACTCCACTTTAATCTTCATCCTCTTCAAATTCCTCGTACAAAAAACCACTATTATCTATCTTCCAAGACATTTTGTACCTCCTATTTTTTTTTGGGGTAAAAACTAACAAGTTTCTTAATTCTTAATCTAATTATCTCCCCCAATTGTGTGATGTAAAACTTTATATATATATTTTTTCCACACCTTATGTATATATATGTGAATATTCACATATTTTCAAAAGATATATAAATAAGGTGTCTTTGCCATATTTTATGCTTAGAAAAATAGTTCAACACGGACCGTCGACGATGACTGTTTCTCTCCCGACTAAATGGGTTAAGAAGAATGGTGTTCAAAAAGGGGATGAAGTAAACCTTGAGGAAGAAAACAACAGAATAATTGTGGGTGTCAACAAAAGCTCAAGGAAAAGACTGGCTGAAATAGATATAACAGGGCTTAGCAGATCAGCAATCATGTTTTATCTCAGAAGCATATACAGGCAAGGTTATGATGAGGTAGTTATTCACTTCAAGAATCCGAAGACGATTTATTATGATTTGAAAAAAGAGGAGAAGGTCATATCAGTAATTCACCAGGAAATAAACAGGTTGATTGGATTTGAAGTGACGCAGCAAAGAGAAGACTTTTGTGTGATAAAAGACCTTTCAGGTCCAAGTGAAGGAAAACTTGACATAATAATAAAGAGGATTTTGTTTTTGTTAAAAGACGCAATTGATGACTCGGTTGAAGCAATTAAGAATAAGAATTATGATAAACTAGAAACTATTGAAGAGAAGCATGATACAATAACCAAGTTTATAAGTTATTGTCTGAGAATGTTTAACAAGCGACCAGATTCATCACCTGAGAATATTCACGGCCTGTATCACATCCTGTGCAGCTTAGATGTAGCAACAGACACCATAAAATACTTTGCAAGATATGTTATTCGCCAAAAACCTGCTTTCTCCAAAAAAAGCATCTTAATATTAGAAAACTTAAGAGGACTCAGCAGCTATACTCGCGAAATATTGTTTGACCTTAATTTGAATAAAGTCATTGAATTCATGAAGTTAAGGGCTGATACAAAGGACTTGCTTGATGAATTGATGATTGAAGGAAAAAAGAAAGATGTCAGCCTAGTATTTTATTTAGCGTCTATGCTTGAGCTTATGAGAGATTTAATAGAGGCAAAAATGAGTATAACTCCTCCAAAGAATACTAGGGAAATAAGTGAGGAGTAAACTTCTAAAGTTTTTTAAAATAGTAGTTTTTCTCATTAACAGGATGAAAAAGTATTTTGAGGAGCTCATTAGCTTCATAAAAAAAGAGAAGCCAAGTAAGCGTCAGTTAAACAATGTAAAGATTGCTCTATGTTCTAAATATAAAGTGAAGAAGATACCTACAGATATAGAGGTTTTGTGCAATGCAGAAAAAGATGATGTTGAGTTTTTAAACAAGTATCTCATGACGAAACCAACGAGAACTATAAGTGGGGTTGCTGTAATTGCTATTATGAGTGCACCACATGCTTGTCCACATGGAAAATGCATATATTGTCCGGGCGGAATAGGCAGTTTTTTTGGAGATGTTCCACAATCATACACTGGAAGAGAACCATCAACTATGCGTGGAATAAGAAATGATTATGATTCGTACAGAGTTGTTTTTAATCGATTGGAGCAGTACATTGTTTTAGGACAAAACCCACAAAAAGCAGAAATAATAATTATGGGCGGCACGTTTCCTTCTTTTGACAAACAATATAAGGAAGAATTCGTAAATTATATTTTCAAAGCGATGAATGATTTTTCAAGGGAGTTTTACAAAGAGGGAAAAATAGATATACAAAAATTCAGAGATTTTTTTGAACTGCCAGGAACAGTTAAGGATAAAGAGAGAGAAAACAAGATAAAAAAGAAAGTGTTGGCATTGAAGAAAAAAAACCTTAAAACTTTAGAGCAGGAAAAAAAGCTAAATGAAACCTCTCAGATAAGATGCGTTGGACTAACTATTGAGACAAAGCCTGACTGGGGTCTTTTAGAGCAAGGAAATGAGATGCTTGAATTTGGGTGCACAAGGGTGGAGCTTGGAATACAGACAGTTTATGACAGCGTTTTGAAGAAGATAAACCGAGGACACGGACTAAAAGAATCTATCCAGAGCATTAGAACATTAAAGGATCTTGGATTTAAACTTAATTTTCACATAATGCCGGGTCTTCCAGGAGTTAGCATTAAACAAGACTTGGAATCATTAAAGACTGTTTTTGATAACTCTGATTTTCAGCCAGATATGCTTAAAATCTATCCGACCCTAATTATGGCTGGCACACCACTATTTGAAATGTACAAAAAAGGATTGTACAAACCAATGGAAACTAAAGATGCTGCAAAATTAATCGTTGAAACTAAAAGATTCATCCCAAAATACTGCAGAATTATGAGGATACAAAGAGATATCCCTACAAACGCAACAAAAGGAGGAGTTGACAAAACAAACCTGCGGCAGTATGTTCAAGTTCTTCAAAAAAAAGAAGACGTAAAATGTAATTGCATCAGATGCAGAGAAATTAAAGGCGAAAAAATAGTTGGCGCTGTTAGTTTTGAAATAATTGAATACAATGCATCTCGCGGAAAAGAATTTTTTATCTCACTAGTTGACAAAGCCGATAATCTTGTTGGTTTTTGTAGGCTGAGGTTTCCAAGCCAATCTTTAAGAGCAGAGATTACTAAAACTAGCGCTATCATAAGAGAACTTCATGTATATGGAACTGCAATTGCACTTGGAGAAACAGGAGTTGTTCAGCACAAAGGATTTGGCAAGCGATTACTGGAAGAAGCAGAGAAGATTGCAAGAAAACACAAAAAAAACAAGCTTTTAGTCATAAGCGGAGTTGGAGTTAAAGAATATTATAAGAAGTTTGGTTACGTCGATGATGGACCTTATGTGAGCAAAAACATTCAGTAGTTACTAATTAGTGGTTAAATTAATAAAATTTATAAATAATTAAGTTCTCTTAAACAATATGAAACTTATAAAAGTGTCAACCTCAGGCACAGAATACATTCCAAGAGACCGATTCAACAGAGGAGAAAAAGGCTTGCAGATGCTTGTTTCTAAAAACCTAAAGACTGTTTTTAATACAAATCTGGTTGGAAACGAGGTATGGATCAACTTTGGAAAGAAGTCAATCAGACGACCTAATTTTAAAAAAATTGATGGACGAATAGATAGTCTTGGCGTAACAGATAAAGGAGTTCCAGTCATTATAGAATTTAAGGAGCGGAAAGGAAAAAACATTCTAAATCAAGTATTGTCATACTCTACATGGATGTTGTACAAGCAAGACAGTGTTGAAAAATACTTTAAGTTTCAGGCAAAAAAAGGGGCTTTTGACCCGTATATAGCACCAAACTTTGATTACAAGCCAAAAATAATAATGGTTGCAGAGGATTATAACATTCATGACTTAACAGCTGCATCTATGATAAGGGATGATGTGGAGATAAGCTACAAAAAATATGAGTTGTTCACAACCAGAAAACAGAGGTTTCTGCACATATTTGACTCTGCACAGCTAAAATGGGTTATGCAAAGTGTGAAGCATTCAAGAGGAAACAAAAGTGACTATCCTGTTCACAACATTGGTGACTTGAATGGATTTTTTGTAGAAAATAATGGTATTTTAACTGCGACATCATCTGAACCACTAGACGAACTGCCACTTTCAATTGATGATATAATAGAAAAAGAAGCAAAAAACCTATTTGACCTATCAACACTTGTCAAGCAGAAGAAGACAAAATATGGATGCATACAAGGTTTAGGAGTGGAAAATAATGGACGAGCATCATTAATCCTTCATTCCCACGACACTGAGGATCTTATAGACTACGCTCTCATACAGGCGGACTGGCTTTCAAAAAAAGTTGGGCAGATAAACGGAAAAGAGATAAACTGGAACAGAAAAGATCACCGATTAATTCTTGTTTGTGATGATGACCTTTCTGAAAGGGAAAAAGACATCATTGACGAGCTTGAGTATCATAAGGAAGGTGTGATGAACCAATTTGTTTTTGAACCAAGATGGCTGACGCACCAAACAGCAGATGATGAACACTACTTAATAGTTGGAAGGACATTCCTGCACAGGATGATGCACACATACCCAGGAATTGGAAACGTCTACAGCATGGACTCATACACCGGAGAATTCAGAGACAGAAAACTAGTGCGTGTTTTTTCTGTTCTTAGAAAAGAAATCACAAACCTTGGAAAAGAGATAAATGAAGGTTTTTACAATAAGCATGGAGTAACATATGCTTGTCCAAATCAGTTTGTCATAATAGAGCCAAGAAAAGAATTCATAAGTGTGAAGATACCAAGCGGCTTAAAAAATGCTTCATTACCCGAACATATGCGTGTAGAAGGAAACAATAGGTTTAGGATATATGATGTTGAAGATATCTCTGAAGGGATGAAAATTATTCAGAAAGCTTACGAGGAGAACTGTCCCTAATTTTCTTTATCACAATCCTTTCTATATATTTCTCTCCAACTTCTTCTATGAAGAACGACATTCCATCTATCTTTATTTTTTTCCCTCTGGCAGGCATTCCTTGATTATAATCTATTAAATAATCACTTATAGTCTTAAAGTTAATTGGTATATTCACATGAAAAAAAGATTTTATATAAGCAGGAGCTGTTTCTCCATCAACTAGTATCACTTTTTTACTCAGCCTCATTATTTTGTTAGGAGTCACATCAGATTCGTCAATTATCTCTCCGACGAGTTCTTCAAGTAAATCCTCAATTGTTACAAGTCCAACAACTTTTTTATGTTTATTTCTAACTATTGCTATGTGTGTATGCATCTCCTGAAATATCTTGAATATGTCATCAAGCATTAAATTTGATTGTATAAATAATGGATTTACACCAATCTCTCTTAATTTTAAATCATGATCTTTATCATTTACTGCTTCAAAAATGTCTTTAATATTTACAACACCTATTATTTTGTTGATTGATTTTTCATAAAGTGGTATTCTTGAATAAAGACTTCCTGCAACAAGAGGAACAGCTTCTTTTACTTTCATATCACCATTCAAACAAAACATTTCCTTATTTGGCGTCATAACTTCTTTTGCAGCAATATCATCAAATTTTAACACGTTTTTTAACAGCTTTTTTTCATCTTTGTCAATGGTCTTATCTTCAAAACCCATGTCAAAAGCCATCTTTAATTCTTCTTCTGTTAATCGTAGTTTTTTCTTTTTGTGACCTCCAAAAGTTTTCAATAACATGTGTGCAATCCATTCAAGGAATATAACTATTGGCGAAAGTATCTTACTAAGAATAAGAATTGGTTTTGCAACATTTAAAGCAATATTTTCATAATGCGTTGTTGCATATGCTTTAGGTGTTATTTCTCCTATTACAAGGACTAGAAAAGTCATTACACCTATTGCTATTCCTGCGCCAGTTGATCCAAACAAGCTTATTGCAACAACGCTTGCAAGAACAGATGCAGAAATATTCACAATATTATTACCTATCAGAATGGTTATTATCATCTTTCGAGGATCTTTTTTTAATTCCTCAAGAGCAATTGCACCACTTTTTTTCTGTTTAATAAGAGTTCTAAGTTTTAAACGACTTACACTAACTAATGCTACTTCAACTCCTGAAAAGAATGCTGAGAGCAACAACAATATTATCAATAAAAAAATAGTCCAAAAGAGCATTTCTTAAAACACCTTAAAGAGTAGTACTTTATCGTTGTATATAAACTTTAGGTATATTCTATGCATAAACCATCACTCCTATGATGACTAGCAAATCTAAAACAATCCAAAGAAGATTCATTATTATTATAGGTTTTTCTTTGTGCAAAAAACCATACATAAGCCAAATAAGAGCACACAACATATAAGCAATCCATGAAACAACTGATATTCCTTGAGCATTCTTATCAATCCAGATAATCATTACTTGTGGCAATGTCATTATCGGCGCAAATATGCTTGCCGCGTAGACAAGTTTATCCATTATTCTCTTAGTCTTGTCTGGATGAGGATATTCTTCGTGCTTTTGATGTATTATTTGTCGTCTGTGCAAGTGGTGCATTCCGGATGTTTCGTGAAGCATGATAAAATTATTAGAAATAAATAGTTAATAAACTTATCGAAAAAAATAAACAAATATTTTTAAAAAAACACATTTTATTTCTTAATCATGCTTGAATCTATTCCTCAAAGGATTGAACTTAAAGACAAGTTTGTTGAGCGCTACAAGATTATCTTTGGAGCGGATTATGATGAATTCATCAAGTACTCTTCATCTTACATAAGAAAATCTGTTCGTGTGAACACTTTAAAGATTTCAGTTTCCGAATTGAAAAAACGACTTAGTGCAAATTGGGATTTAGAGCAAGTTCCCTGGTGCAAGGAAGGTTTTTGGATTAAATACAGAGATGAAAAAAGGTTTGATATTGGAAACACTCCAGAGCATCAGCTTGGATATATCTACGTTCAGGACGCTGCAAGCATGATCCCAGCTGTTGTTCTTGCACCAAAACCGGGCGAAGTTGTTCTTGATATGTGCGCTGCACCTGGAAGCAAAACAACTCAGCTTGCTCAGTACATGAAAAATAAGGGTGTGCTTGTTGCTAATGACATAAAAGGCGACCGTCTTAAGGCTCTTGGTATAAATATTCAGAGATGTGGAGTTAGTAATACGGTGGTTACTCAGCAACAAGGTAATTATTACAGGAACTTGGAGTTTGACAGGGTGCTTGTTGATGCTCCTTGTAGTGGTACTGGAACTATAAGGCGTAGCTTAAAGGTGCTTAAGATGTGGGGTCCTCACCTAGTTCGTAAGATGTCTGGCATTCAAAGACAATTAATAGAGGCTGGCTTTTTGGCTTTAAAGCCCGGCGGCAACATGGTTTATTCCACATGTACACAGGAACCTGAGGAGAACGAAGCTGTTGTTTCTCACCTGTTAAGAAGGCATCAAAGCGCGAAGCTTGAAGATATAAAATTAAACATAAAGAGACGAGAACCGATTCTAGAGTTTGAAAATCTTAACATCAACCCTAAAGTTAAAAAGTGTTTGAGAATAGCCCCGCAGGATAATGACACCGAGGGATTTTTTGTAGCAAAGATTACGAAAAACTCTAAAATTAAAACATAAAACCTTTATACATTCATAAATAGAAGTTATCTTTTTATTTTATATATTTTGGAAGCTTGATTATCAGGTGTGTTCCTTCTTCTTCGCTTGTCTTCATATCTATTGTTCCTTTATGTGCTTCTACAAATAGTTTGGCGTGGTATGTTCCAAGGCCTGTTCCGCCGACTGTACTGTATGATTCAAAAAAGTTTTTCCTTATTTTTTCTGGAACGGCTCCTTTGTTATGTATATTAAATGCATAGTATTCTCCTTCTTCTTTAGCACTGATTGTTATCTTGCTGTTTTCAGGAGCTGCCTTGCACGCGTTACTTATCAGATTTGAAAAAACTGTTTCTATTCTGACTTCTTCTCCTTTATATTTTTGCATCTCTTCTCTGTTAATGTTTTCATCAAGCTTGTATTCAACAGTTATGTTTTTCTTCTTGAGGTCTGGTATGTGCAATCTTATGGATGTTTCTACGGTTTTTTCAAGGTTAAATTCAATTGGTCTTAGTTGATATTTTCCTCTTTCTATGGCTGCAACATCTAGTGAATTATTAACCATGTATAGCATTGATTTTGTACTGTTTTTTATTATATTATAAAACTCTATTTTTTCATCTGGAGTGAGTTGTTTTTCATCTTCTATAAGAACATCCACGTATCCTGCTATGTTTTGCAGTGGTCTTCTGAAGTGGTGCCTGTCTTCTGATATGCTCTCTTTGTACATGGTAACTGTTTCAACTACTTTGTTTACTGTTTTACTATCTGGGAATTCTTCTTTTAGTTTTTTTAGTAAATCGTTTAAGTTTTCTGTTTCATATGCCACAATAAACACCTTTGTAACTATTAAGTGATAAAAAGATGGAGAACTATTATATAAATCCTTCTATAATAAAAAGAAGAATTATTTACTTCCTTGCCTTCTCAAGTCTTCCGGCAAGCAAAGCTTTCAAAGACTGATCATTGACCTTTATTACTTGCCATCTAACTCCAGGAATATCTCCTTTGGCCCTACCCATCTTTCCACCAATGCACTCGATAACAACTTCATCGTGCTCATCAATTAGCTTTGTAGCACCGTCTCCTGGGCAAAAAGCAGTTACTTGCTTAGCATTCTTAACTAGCTGAACCCTTACACACTTCCTCATTGCAGAGTTTGGCTGCTTTGCTTCAAGCTGCACTTTTTCAAGCACTATTCCTGAAGCTTGGGAAGCTCCCTCTAAAGGATCTGATTTCTTCTTAAGGTTAAACGCTCTTTTTACAAACCACTTACTAGAATAACGAGATTTCTTCCTTCTGCTTTTCAATTTGCTTGCAGCGTTTATGCCTCTTGATTTCTTACCCATATTAATACTTCCGAAAACGACAATTATTTATAAATCTTGCTAAACAACTTTTATCTCTTTTAAGTCGGGAAAATATTTTTTCACAACCTCTTCTGTCTCTCGAAGATTCTTAGCTTTTGAACCTATCATCAAACCTTTTGTCTTTGTATCAGGGCCTGTTATGGTCACGACATTGCCCTCTATAGTCATACTTACAACTTTCAAAGGAGCTATTAGATTGACTATGAATTGTTTCATATCATTATTGTATTCTATTATCCTTATAGGTTTTTTAAACATGTCTTCTAACTTGATAAGTTTAGACTTGTTTTTTCCAAGAGCTCGCCCTAGTTGGCCTGACTCGACCATGAATGTGAGCTTCTCCTTGAAGTAAAAACACTCCTTGACGTCAGCTTGCGCTACTCTTTCAAACAAACTTATCTGTTGTATTAAATCAACGTCGTATTTTATAGTCATCTTAGAATTCCAATAACTGATACTGAAAAAGGTTTTTTGCAAACAGCGCCTAGTTCATCGTTAGAGATGTCTAGCTGCACGACTTTTGTACTACAAAGACCTGCGTAATGCTTTATATCTTCTGCAGTTCTAGGTTCACAATTCAAGGCCAAGAAGACCTTTTCTAGTTTGCTGTTCTTCAAATTCTTCAATGCTCTATCTGTTCCAATCAACAGTTTCTTATTTCCCAATAGTTTCTTTATTTCGTTTGTGCTCATTTTGTCTTAGTAACCAATCCTGGAAGTCCTGTTCCAACAGGGACCAGCTGGTTAATCATCACGTTTTCAATCACGCTGTTTAAGTAATCAACTTCTCCAGTCAATGCAGCGTTTATTATGTGTTTTACAGGCGTTTCAAATGATGCTCTCGCAAGCACACTTGGCTTCTCCTTGACAATTCCATACCTGTTTATACCCATAAGTGTTCCAGACATAGTCATCGTGTCAGCAACAAGCATTATGTGTCTTATATCAATGTTTATTCCTTGAGTATCCAAGACTTTTAAAACTTCATTGATGATGACCTGCCTAACAGCCTCCACGCCAAATATTTTTTCCATCTCGTATAAATCGTTGCTGATTATTCTTTCCGGGTCAACAAAATCGTGTTTTAACATGTCTTTTATGTTTGAACCAGCAGTGACTATGACGTACTCGTTTCCTCTCTTAACTGGAAGAACCTGTGTGATTCCTTTAATTCCTGAGATGTACACATCTTTTATCTTCTCTTTTAGCTTGTATATCTCGTTTAGTGGCTCGTCCTTTGAAGTAGGGGTTATCTCTATAATTCCATCTTTAGTCTTGAATTTAAAACCTTTCTTGATACCTTTTTCAAGTATCTTTGCAATCTTATCTTCTTTTAAGTTTGCAATCTCTAACTTGCTCTTGTTAAGACTTATAGTCATCTGAAGATTTGTTATATTAATAGATATCTCTTGTATAAAATCTTCCATCTTTGACTCTTTTATGCTCTCAGCAAGCTTCTTAATATCCTTGCCTTCAGAATAAGGTTTTTTAAGATAAACTTCCATCATCCCTGTTCCAATGGTTTTTCGACCGTCAAATATCTCTATTATCCTTGGAAGACCAGTTGTTACGTTTAACTCTGATACTCCGGCAAAGTGGAATGTGTTTAGTGTCATCTGTGTGCCTGGTTCACCGATTGATTCTGCACCGACCAGTCCAACGCTTTCTCCTGGTTCAGCAAATGATTGCCTGTATTCTTGATACACTTTTTCAAGAATCTTCTTTACTTTCGCATCAGAGCATTTATCCGGCAAGTTTATTTTTACCTCTTCTAAAATGCTTTCTGGAATTAAATCCTTGTATCCTTTGAATATGTCGCTCATTTTTATTTCTCCATCACAGAGTTTATTATCTGCTTAACATTAATTTTTCCACCTTCGCTCTTTGAAACATCCATGCTGTCTTCTCCATAGGCAAACTGCACTATCTTTCCTGCAGCGTCTCTGACTGTGTAGTCATACTCTACTTTTATGTCTTGAAGAGCGTTTGCTAGTCTTCTGTACAAGTATCCTGATTTAGGTGTTCTTAAGGCTGTGTCCATGAGGCTGTCTCTTCCAGTCATGGCCATGAAAAACATCTCATGCGGTCTTAGTCCTTTGTTAAATCCACTCTTGATAAATCCATGCGCTTCAGGTCCCAAATCGTCTTTCTTAAAAGCAGATATTGTTCTCCTGTTAAATCCTTTATTTATCCTTTCCCCTCTGAGAGCTTGCTGTCCTACGCATGCACCCATCTGAGCCAAGTTAATTAGGTTTCCTCTAGCACCAGACCTTACCATCGTCATAGTGTCGCTTCTCTGATCTGCGTTGTCAGCAATGATTTTTCCAGCTTCGTTTCTCGCCTTGTTTAGCCTCTCAAGTATCCTTAATTCTAAGGTTTCTTTCATGCTTCGGCCAGGCAATAGCTCGAGGTTTCCTTCCTTGTACTCTTTAATCATGTTGTTAACATCAACGTATGCTTCTTCAATGACTTTATTTATCTGAACAGTTGATGCCTCTGAAAGGTCTGCATCTGCAAACTTTGCTGTAAAACCATATTTTAGCAGTACTTCTATTCCAAGTCTGTATATCCTTCCAAGGATCTCTACCATTTCATCTCTTCCATATTGTTTATGGATGTTTCTTAGAAGCAGTCCTGATCCTTCTCCAAGGTTGCTTTTATCCATTACTCCTGATAATAGTTGTCCATTTCTAATCTTGACCGTGTGGTCGGGATTATCTGATGGAACAGACCTTGACACTCCGTCAAAGTCAAAATTGTCAGGGATTATTACTGAAAACACTTCTTTTCCAGAAACTATTTTTTTGTGTGGAAGCTTTTTAAATTCAGTTATGCCTACTGATGCTAGCAAGTCTATTGCTTGTTCTCTTGGTATATCCATAAATCTTGTTAACAAATAGTTTCCTGATATAGCGTCTTGGTTGCAGCCGATGATGCTTAAACCGTATCTTGGGCTTATGAGTTGTGTTTGTACTTCCATTAGTATTTCTGCTTCTGCACGTGCTTCTTCTGTTTGTGGGATGTGTAGGTTCATCTCGTCTCCGTCAAAGTCTGCGTTGTAAGGCGCGCATACTGCTGGGTTTAGTCTAAATGTTAATCCCGGAAGCACTCTTACTCGGTGGCACATCATACTCATCCTGTGAAGTGACGGCTGCCTGTTAAAAAGGGCGATGTCACCGTTCATCAAGTGTCTCTCAACTATGAATCCTGGCTGCAACTCTTCTAACAACTGCTCTTTTGTCTCATCAGTTATCTTTTTTCTCTTACCATCTGGTCTTAAGATGTAGTTTGCTCCTGGATAAGTCTCTGCTCCTCTCTGGATGAATTCTTTTAAGTATTTCATGTTCCACTCAGTCAGCCTTTCTGGAACTGTTAGTTTCATTGCGATTACTTGTGGGACTCCTACTTCGTTGATGTTGAGTTTTGGGTCTGGGCTTATAACTGTTCTTGCCGAGAAGTTAGTCCTTTTTCCAGCTAAGTTATGCCTTATTCTTCCTTCCTTGCTCTTTATCCTCGCAGTTATAGTTTTTAGCGGCTCTCCACTCCTGTGTCTGGCTGGTGGCAGCTGTGCTACTTCGTTATCAAAGAATGTTGTTACGTGGTATTGAAGCAGGTCCCATAAGTCTTCTATTATTATCTCTGGTGCTCCTGCGTTTATGTTCTCGAATAATCGTTGGTTTATCCTGACTATGTCTCCTAATTTGTGTGTTAAGTCATCTTCGCTTCTCTCTCCGCTCTCCAGAGTGATTGAAGGCCTCATAGTTACTGGTGGTATTCCAAGGACTGTTAAAACCATCCACTCAGGTCTTACTGCTTTTGGGTTCATACCAAAAACTTCAAGATCATCATCTGGTATTCTCTCAAGCCTAGTCCTTATCTCTATTGGCGAGAGCCTCTTGTCATCCTCTATGTAAGTTGTTGGTTTCTCAATTATTATCTTTAGCTGTGATTCTTTGCAGTGAGGACATTTCGTTATGGTTTTTAGGCTGACCATTATCTCTGCAACCCTTTTTCTTCTTTCAGCAAGTCCTAGCTCTGCACCTATCTTTTCTAGTTCTCCGACGTGTTTTTTTATCTTGTCAGATGGGACTAGTATCCTTCCGCATGACCGGCAGGTTGACCTTAACAAGTCAAGTATCTCCTTGACAAACTTTATGTGTATCACTGGCCTTGCAAGTTCTATGTGTCCAAAGTGTCCAGGGCATTCTTTTAGTTTGTGTCCGCAAGTCTTGCATTTTAACCCAGGGTCTATTACTCCTAGTCTGACATCCATTAATCCTCCAACTACAGGGTATCCTTCTTTATCGTACAGTTCAGGGGTTACTATTTTTGCTGAGGCCATTTCTTTGATGAACTTTGGACTCATCACTCCAAAGGTTATCGAGTGTATTTTTTTGTAAGTGGGTCTGATTTCTTCCATCCTAGTATTTTCCCTCCAGTTTAAGTTTTGGGTATACTGCCAATGATTTTATCTCATCAAGCATTAGTTTGAATGCATAGCTCATCTCAACAGTTGATATCTCAGCGTCTTCTCCGCATACTGCGCAAAACGAGCGGTCTCTTCTAGCGTCGTATATTCCTAGCATTCCGCATTGCTCGCAAACAGGGACTATCGTGTTGTCTGCGCTAAACCTCTCTTTTAGGACTAGGGCTGTTCCATGGGCTATGAATGTGTCTTTTTCCATCTCTCCAAGCCTTAATCCTCCTTCGTTTGCTCTTCCCTCTGTGGGCTGTCTTGTTAATAGTTGGATTGGTCCTCTGGCTCTTGAGTGCACTTTGTTTGCTACCATGTGTTTTAATTTTAGGTAGTACATTTCTCCTATGAAAATCCTTGCCATGTATCTCTCTCCAGTTATTCCGTTATACATTGTTTCTGTTCCGTTCTCTGCAAAACCCATTTCTAATAATTCTTTTTTTATGTCTTCCTCGTTTTCAGATTCAAACATCGTTGAGTCAATTCTTCTTCCAAGCAACGCTCCAGTCTTGCCAGCTAATGATTCTAATAAGTGTCCCATCGTCATTCTTGAGGGTATTCCGTGCGGGCTAAATATGATGTCTGGTCTTATTCCAGATGCTGTGAATGGAATGTTTTCTTCAGGGATGACTATGCTTATTACTCCTTTTTGTCCGTGCCTACTTGTAAGCTTGTCTCCTATTTCTGGTATTCTTTGGTCTCTGACTCTGACTTGCACTAATCTGTTTCCTTCAGAATTCTCTGTTAGTACTACAAAGTCAACCACTCCTCTCTCTCCGTGTTTTAGAGCTAGTGACGATTCTCTTCTTGAGCTTGATGTTAGGTTGTATTCATCCATTGAACTTAAGAATCTTGGCGGGCTAGACTTTCCAATTATGACGTCTCCTTCAGCGATGACTGCTTCAGGGTGTATTATTCCGTCTTCTCCAAGCATCCTGTAATCATGCTCAGTCCTAAATCCTTTTACATCTTTGTCTGGAATTGATATCTCGTCTATTAATCCTCCTGAGTATCTTAGTTCTTCAGCAATCATAGGTCTATAATAAGTGCTTCTTGCAAGTCCTCTGTCAACTGATCCTTTGTTTATGACTATTGCGTCTTCCATGTTATATCCTTGGTATGACATAACTGCGACTATGATGTTTTGACCTGATGGGTGCTTCTCATAATCTAGCGTGTCGTGCATGAGTGTCTTGACGATTGGGTATTGTGGATAGTGTAGCAGGCTGACATCCATATCCATCCTTGTGTAGTAGTTAGCTATGTAGAATCCTATTGCTTGCTTTTGATTCTTTGCCCCTTGGCTGAGTCTTACTCCATGGTTGTAGTTTCCAAAAGGTACAAATGAAGTTGCTATTCCTACAATGCTAAGTGGGCTTATTTCAAGGTGTGTGTGTTCAGTTGTTAAGTCTTCTTCTTTAAATGCTACTAGTGCGTTTTCTTCCTCTGTACAATCTAGGTATTCTATTACTCCTTGCTTTACCAAGTCAGACCATGTTATCTCGTTTTTCTTTAGTTGGTCGATATGCTTTTCTGTTATGTATGGCTTTCCATCTTTTACAACTATTAATGGTCTAACTGATCTTCCACTGGCAATCTCAACTTTTACTTCGTCAATTTCTTTATTGTAAGCTGCATTCACTGTGATTGGCAGTTTGCCCATTCTCCTTTCTGAAACTATTCGGTCTACAAAATCTTCTGGGTTCTTAATAGTTCCAACAAATTTGTTATCTAGATATACTTCAGTCATTGAGAAATCACCCTGTGATTTTGATGTTTAAAAATAATAGTTATTTTTATCATTTTGCTAACTCCAATCCCATCATTTTTAATGACGACAATACTTTTTCTTCATTCTCTTCTTGTGTTATGTTTGCTAAAAGAGCTAGATTTTTTCTCAAACCAATGTTTGTTCCTTCTGGCGTCTCGCTTGGACAGAGTCTTCCAAGGTGTGTTGGGTGTAGTGCTCTTGCCTCAAAGTTTTCTTGGCTTGAGGATAGTGGGCTTACTACTCTTTGCAGGTGTGATTGTGTCTGCAGGAAGTTTAGTCTTTCAATTCTTTGTGATATTCCTTTTCTTCCGCCAACCCAGTTTCCAGTTGCCATCGAGCTGTATATCCTTTGAGTGAGTAGTTTTTCTCTAATAATTACTTTTATGCTTGGAAATTTTCCTCTCTTGACAATTCTTTGAAAGTTGTATAGGAAGTCTCCTATTAACACTTTGAGGTTGACTCTAAAGAGGTCAGCTAGCATGTCTCCTGGAAGTTTTATCCTCTTGTTTGCATAGTTATCCTTATCATCTGTATCCATTTTTTTGTTTGAAACTAAGATGTATTTTTTGAGTATCTTGCAAAGGTTGTATGACTTCATGACTCTGTCTTTTTTGTCTGTTCCTAGATGTGGAAGCAAGTACTTGTCAAGTATCTCAGCCATTCTTGTAAGCCTGATATCTCTTGATTGTGTTATTCCAACCCTCTTTGCAACGTAATCTATTGCGTCCTCTTCGTTTTTTATGTCTAAGAATTCATATAAGTTGATTATAACTTCAGAATTATCTTTTAAGTCTACAAAGTTCATTATCTCCTCGTCTTTTGTCAAGCCTAAGGCTTTTATTATTACTATTAACGGAATTCTTTTGACTCTTGTAAATGTGATATAGAATAAACCATCTTTTAGTTTTTCTATCTGGTGAGGTATCTTGTATGAGCCGCTTTCTGAGAATATCTTCCCAACGTATTTGCTTATTCCAATTGATGCCTCTTCAACCATGAACTTGTTTGAAGCCAAGTCCTCTATGTTTACTATTATTTTTTCTGTTCCGTTTATGATGAAGTACCCACCTGAGTCGTCAGGGTCTTCACCTTTTTCTATTAGTTCTTTATAATTTAAGCCTTCTAAGTGGCAGTAGTTTGACTTTAGCATTATTGGCATGTTTCCAATCTGCGTTTTGAAGGTTTCTTTCTGGACGCCATTTATGTGAGAACTGATTTCGATGAATATGGGTGCAGAATAAGAGAGTTTTCGAAGCCTCGCTTCAATTGGGTATATCGCTCTTTTTGAGCCGTCAGCCTCGGTGATTTCTGGCTTTGTAACCCATATCTTGTCAAGCTTTATCTTAAACTCGTCGACGTTTGGCGGTATGATTGTTGGTTCAATGTCTTTGTTTTCATCAATGATTTTTTGAAGCTCTTTATCAATGAATAAGTTAAAAGAATTTAATGAGGATTTAACAATTGAGTTCTCCTCAAAATATTTTTGTATTAGCACCTTTGAGTATTTACTCATTTATAACACCCCTGTAAAAAATTGTTTTTCCTGCTGTTGGACTTTTTCTGACAATTTTTATTATCTCTCTCTCTTTTGGGTCTAGATGACTTATTGCAGGGTCATTGATTGAGATTTTTGGCAGCTCTTTTAGAGTAATATTATATTTTTTCATCAGAGCTTCTTTTTCTTTGTCAGACAACTTTGTGTGTTCTGGGATTAAGGCGTGTTTAAGATGGTCTTTTTTAGCACTCATAGTTTTTTCCTCTTTGAATATGAACTGGGTCGGACGAGATTCGAACTCGCGACCACTTGATTGCTTTCCTTGGAATTTCTTTTCCCAGTTAAAAGTCAAGTGCTCTAGTTGCCTACAACCCTTATCAGCGTTGATGGGGATTGTTGCTCCCTATCGGTCGCGGTGCTTTGCACCAATTGTGCTGAGGATCGTTCCAGGCTGAGCTACCGACCCGAAATGATTACGCCCTGGCCGGGATTCGAACCCGGGTCGAAGCCTTTCTAAGCAACCGTGAGCTTGAGCCATTAGGCGAAACTCACATCGGTCTCGACGGACGAAACCGTCGCTCGACAGGGCTTCATGATAGTTATCGCGTCTAATCTTTTGATTGTTAACGTGCCGAACTACACTACCAGGGCAGCATAGGTTCATCTCCACGTGTTTTTTTTGCCTTTTTTATTGGAGAAAACCATTCATTGTGTGTTGAGCTCGCCATTAAATTAATGTAGTGCGTGGAAACCGCAGACTATTTATAAACCTTGCGATTTTATAAGAAAATCATCATACTTTTTTTGAAAAGCAATTTTCTAATGTTTTTTTAATGAAAACATTTAAAAGTTTCAAGTTATTTTTACATTTTATTAATAACTATTTAATGGGGTGGTTTTATGAGATTAGTAAGAGGATTGACCGGGTTGACTTTAACAATATTTGCATCTTTTATCTTAATATTACTTGGTATAGTTTATTTTATGGCGACTATCTGGATGATTAAGATTGGTGCTAGGTGGGCTGGTTTTCCAGATGTTGAAGGAAGTACGGTTGTCATGACTGCTGGAATAGTCTCAGCTGCTGCGATGATTGGATCTTCACTACAAAAGTAAGCGATTTCAAATGAACAAGACTTCTTTTACAAAAGACGAAGCCAAGCAAATCGGTGAAAAACTCGGCGTAAAATGGGATGAGTTTGATGTCGAGGAATTCATGGTTGGTATGAATGTTGAGCTTGAGCATGGAAAACGCGATCCAAAAACCAATGTGACCAGTGATGATCCTCTTTTGACTGGAAAGATTGCTTTAGCTCATCTCAACGAGTTCCCAGACTATTATGAGCGTCTTGAACGATTGGAACGTGAAGCTGAAGAGTATTGGAGTGAAAAATAGCTTATTTTAAGTTGTTAAGAAAATAATTTATTTCTTCATTTATTTTTTCTGAGTTCGTGATGTTTGTGTCGTGCGTACCTTTCTTTATTATGACTAGCTTAGATTCTTTTATGTCTTTGTTCATTTCCTTGATCTGGTTTAGCGGGATTATTGTGTCTTTATCTCCCCAGATTATTAGTGTTGGTATCTTTATTTTATGAAGTATTTTTGTTTCATCAAATTCTAACATCTCTTTTAGGCAGGCTAATAGTGATTTTGTTGGAGTCACCTCAAGCCCTTTTAGCCAGTAGTAGATGTCTGAGTGTTTCTTAAACTTTGAGAAATCAACGTTTTTAAAATGCTTTTTTTGGATGTGCTTATGTTTAAAGATGAATTCTATGACTTTCTCTGTTAGTTTTGAGGTTGTTTGGCTGTATCTTCCTTCTAATGGATTTTTGTGGGTTGTGTCTATTAGAATGATTGCTTTTGCAGTTTTTGGGAATATTTCTATGAATTTTAGAGTTATCATCCCTCCAAGGGAGTGTCCTATTAGTATTGGTTGTTTTATCTTGTTTTTCTTTATTATTTCTTCTATGTCTCTTGCGAAGTTCTCGAGTTTGTAGGATGAAATCTCTTCTGGCTTTCCTGATTCTCCGTGTCCTCTGATGTCAAGTGTTAGCGTTGAGTATTTTGAAGAAAAAAAGTTTGTTTCTTTGTTCCAGACTGTGTGATTGTGCCCCCAGCCGTGTATGAATATGAGTGTTTCTTTTCCTTTTTTGCTGTGTTCATAGTATATCTTTGTTTTGTCAAATGAGTTTATGGATGGCACGTTCTTCTTTTTGGTTGCTTGTTGTTTTATATTTTTCGATAAAATACAAATAATTACTTAATAGTAGTAAAAAACAAAAGATTTAAATATGAGTTAAAGCATCACAACTCTAAAAAGGTGATATTCACGATGAATCTAAGAGAAAAACTATACGAAAGCAAGGCAACAAGGCCGCTGATATTAAGCCTAGACCTACTTATAGGAGCAGGAGTAATAGGCGGAATAGCCGGGTGCTCTTCAAACGACAGGGCAAACGAATCATATGATCATCCAAAAACCATAAATGTTGATGGAAGAAACGTAGAAATACACGACAAGTCAGCAATATTTGACTCGCTCCCAGAAGGACTGCAAAAAGAGCTCTACGAACTAGAAGTTGAGGCGAGGCAGCATTTGATTCTTGGCTATGGTCAAACAAGGAGTGCGAATTCAAAGGCGAAAGTTGATTCTTTGATTAAAAATAAAAGAAATCCGCTCTTGTCAAGACGAGGAATAGATGCCGAATGGAACTATTTTGACGCGACAGAAGATTTTCCACCTTGCGTAACTTTTAAATATAAAAAATCAAGATCATATTACTAATAAACCATTTTTTTCTTATTTTGTATTCAAAGGACAGCCAATGAAGTGACAGGGCTTGTTCTTCTTAAGGCAAAAATAGAGTATCATAGAAGTAGATTCCTTGCCTTTTTTAAACTTACAATTATTCCAGATGTAAGTCTTCCACTCATCAATATGGATAAACTTGAAGTTATCCTCACCAACAATTTTTCGCTCAAGCTCCAATATCTTTTCATATATGTGCTCGTTCTTAATCACCGTCGCTAGAATCAATTGCTCTATCTTCTCTTCTTCCTTCTCAATCTTCTCTTCTTCCTTCTCAATCTTCTTTTCTTCTCTAATCAAATCAATTGTTCTTGGATTACGAATCTTTTTCATATATCCACAATCTTAAAAAAAGGAGTTTAAATATTTTTTGATTAAGAATAAATATCCCCCCACCCAGACTTTCAGAGCATGCATCATTTCTGATGTTGCCTATTTGAATTCCCCAACCCTCAGGAGTTTTTATCGTGGGATTTAGCGAGTTTTCACGAGCTAATGTCGCACAGTTCGATAAACCCTGATAAGGGTTTCCGGGGACCTTTCGGTCTCGACTGGCTGCATTTCATTCATACCCTAAAGGGTTAGTCATGCAGCATCTACAGCCGAACGCTCTAACCGCTGAGCTATGGGGGGCTATTTGTTTTTGAAAAAGAGAATTTGTTTATAAAAGTTACGACTGGTTACTGCTGTTTCTAAGCAAGTTCTGTTATTATTTTGACAGCGGTTTTTATTGTTGTGTCTGTTACTTCTTTTTGCGGGTTTACTTCGACTATATCAGCCATTTTAAAGTTTTTTAGAAGTTTTAACCGTTGTATAAAGTATATTAGTTCTCTTGTTGTCATCCCGCCTGGCTCTTCGTTGTTTGTAGCGGGTGCAAACGCTGGGTCTAATACGTTGATGTTTATTGTGATGTATGTTGCTTGCAAAGGATTTGCTACGCTCATCACTGAGTCGCAGAGTTCTTCTTTTCCTTCAAAACTTAACTCTTTCATGCTGTAATATTTTAGGTTTTGCTGTTTTATGAGTGCAAGGTCTTCTTTTGACCAGTTCCGAATTCCTATCAATATGATGTTTTGTGGTTTTACAAGATTTTCAGCAATCATCTTTTGCAGATATGCAGGTGGTTTTGCACAGAATATGATTATTCCAGAATTTGAGCTGTCTTTAATCATTGCTTTAAAGCAAGGAGTGGTTATTTGGTTTGTTCCGCCTATTGCGATTGTGAAGCAGTCTATCTTTCCTAAAGAGCTTTCTATGATGTGAGAATAATCTTCTGAGTTATTAATAATGATTTCTTCTTTTGATGTTACTTTTAGAATTCCAGACTCGTTTATTATTGTGTTTGGAATTAACTTAGTTATTCTTTCTGGGGCTTGCTCACACCCGTCGTTTCCAAGCGGTATTTTTACAAGTCTCATCTTTTTTTTAGCTTTAGTCTTAACTTATTAGTACTTTGCCAGTCATCTCTTTTGGTATTTGCATACCCATGATTTTTAGTATTGTTGGCGCGATGTCTCCAAGCTTGCCGTCTTTTAGCTTTGTAAATTTTGTTCCAAGTACGCATAGCGGCACAAGGTTTGTTGAATGTGACGTTATTATCTTTCCTCCAATCCCCATCTCTTCAGCGTTTCCATGGTCGCCAGTTATTAGTAGCACACCTTTTTTTTCAAAAACTTTCTTTACAATCTTTCCGATGCATTCATCAACTGTTTCTACTGCTTTGACTGCTGCTTTAAAGATTCCTGTGTGTCCCACCATGTCGCAGTTTGCATAGTTCATAATGATAAAATCATACTCTTTTTCATCCATCGCTTTTAGAACTGCGGTTGTTATCTTTGCTGCTGACATCTCTGGCTGCAAGTCGTACGTTGCGACTTTTGGACTCGGTATTAATATTCTATCTTCTCCAAGGAATGGTTTTTCTATCTCTCCGTTGAAGAAAAAGGTTACGTGAGCGTATTTCTCTGTTTCTGCGGCGTGCAGGGCTTTCTTGTTGTTCTTTGAGAGGTATTCTGATAATATGTTCTTCATGTTTGGCCTTTTGAAAGCTATTAATGCAGGCACATCTTTGTAGTACTCTGCCATGCAGACATATGTTATGTCATTCTTTTTTCGTTTGAATTCATTGAATTTCGGCTCTGTGAATGCTTTTGTTATCTGTCTTGCGCGGTCTCCTCTGTAGTTGAAGAATATTATCGAGTCTTTTTCACTAATACCATCATAGTCTCCTATTATTATTGGTTTTATGAACTCATCAGTCTCTCCTTTTTCATAGGCGAAGTTTATCGCTTCTCGCCAGTTTTTTACCTTGTTTTTTGACTCTGCAGATTCTAGTGCTTTGAACGCTTCGTTTATCCTGTCCCAGCGGTTGTCCCTATCCATCGCGTAGTATCTTCCTATGATTGTTTTTATCTGTGCAGGGTATTTCTTCATCTGCTCTTCTAGCGCTTCTAAATAGACTGATGTTGACTTTGGAAGTGTGTCTCGACCGTCGGTGAATACGTGTATGAATGGTTTTACTCTGTGTTCTGTACACATCTTAAGCAGTGCGAACAAGTGGTTTTGGTGTGCGTGCACTCCTTGGTCTTGCAAGAGCCCCATTATGTGCAGGTGGCTTTTGTTCTTCTTTACATTGTTTATTGCTTTTAGAAACGCCTTGTTTCCAAAGAATTCTTCTGTCTCTATTGATTTGCTGATAAGAACTTGTGTCTGGTAAACGACTCGTCCAGCGCCGATGTTTAAGTGTCCTACTTCGCTTGAGCCTTGGTATCCTGTAGGGAGTCCTACTGCTTCTCCATGTGCTTTTAGTTTTGATAATAATCCTTCTTTGAATAATTTGTCGAGGTTTGGCGTGTTTGCTGTTGCTATCGCGTTTCCCTCTTTCTCATCTCTAAGTCCAAATCCATCCATCACTATTAGAACTACTGGTTTTCTCATTTAGACTTGTTTAACTTCGTTTGTGTTTTTATAATTTACCATTAAGATTATAAATAATTGATGTTTTCCCTTGAAAAATGGAATTTAAACTTCATCCTGAAAGAAAATTTAGACATATTATTTCTGTGCCTTTTATCTACATGATGATTATACCAGTTATTATAATGGATTTTTTTATAGAGATATATCATCATATTTGTTTTCCATTATATGGAATTCCTATTGTTAAGAGGAGTAACTACATACGTATGGACAGGCAAAAGTTAGAATATTTGTCTTTTCGCGAAAAGATAAACTGTGCTTACTGTGGATATGTAAATGGGTTTGCAACCTATTTTTTAAGGATTGCAAACGACACAGAAAAGTACTGGTGCGGGATAAAACATAAAAAACAAGAAGGTTTTATTGAACAAGCACATCAGAAGAACTTCTTAGAGTATGGAGATGAGAAAGCATACTGTAATCTGGTAGGGGAAGAGAGAAGGAAAAAATAGATATAATTTAAATATTACTTTAAACTTCAACAACGATATAACAAAAATTCGACGATAGTCGGCTATCCCTGACCTAAAGGTCAGGGTATTACGCTCGACTATCTTAAAAGTCGAATTTTTGGGATTAAAAATCTCAACCTGAAGGTCGGGGTATTAAACCCCAACAAAATCTCTGTTGAGATTTTTAATAA
>JAHJQL010000087.1 GCA_018819065.1 Nanobdellota archaeon
CCTCTGGAGTGCAGGTGGATGCGCAGTAACAGTTGGTTACAGCGAGTTCACAACGACTTGGAACTATATAGAAAATCAAGAACAACATCACACAACAGCCTAGAAAGATACCGCCACCTTTAGGTGGTGGAGTAGGTCATTATTTTTCTTAATAAGTGTTTCCAGAAAATTATTGAAAGATTTTCGAAGAAGTCGGAATCTTTGTTAATTCTATATAAATGGCTTTTTTTGAACTCTCTTTTTTCTAGGATTGATTCTTTTTCTAGTTGTTTTAATGTTTTTGATGCTGTTGGAGGTGTTGTGTTTGTTAGTTTTGCGAAGTCCCTGACAGATAGTTCTATTGTGGTGTCTTCTAAGAACGGCTTTAAATCGTTAAATATTTTTAACATGTGTAAAATATAATTAACGATTGTTTTTAAATGTTTCTGTTAGAAATGAGCATTACACTAAGTAATTCTTATCTTGCTCATTATCGCCTCTTTTACCTGTAAATAAGGTATTAGCCTTGGTACGAGGTGCTTTAGGTCTCTTTCGTATTCGTTTTGTGCTGTGAAATCTTCTTTTCTTATCTTTTCTTTACCAAGCTTTTTTTTAAGCAACTCTTTGTCTAATTCTATGCCTGAGTTTAGCAGGAACCATACATCATATACGTCTCGTCCCTTGCTTCTCTGGAATGAGGCAATAACCTTTTCACAGAGCATCTCTTTTATGTCCATCATCTTTATGATGAACCGCTCTTTTGTCTCGGGATACTCTGATTCAATGATTTCCCATTTTGGCATGATTAGCGTGTCCATCCTCTTTCCTGCATCTATTCTAAATTTGTTCCTTGTTTGATTTGTTCCTTCGAATAGCGGACCTTGGAATTCTATTTCGCATGAGAATGAGTCTTTGAAAAACTCTTTTTTTATGAAGCTGTTCTTGATGCCTGCCTTTCTGAGCTCACTTAATACTGTTTCTATTTGTTTTTCAAATCTCTCTGGACTAATCGTTATGTTGAAGTCAAGATCTTCTGAGAAGCGATTTAAAGCTTTTGCAAATCTTATCGCTGTTCCTCCCTTGAATACTGCATCTTCAAACTTTTTGTAATAATTGTATAAAAACAATTTTAAGAGGTATTCCTTTTCCTGCTGGTATAGGTTTAGGTCTGATTTTTTGCTGATTTCTATCAGCTCTTTTCTGGTTATCAATTTATTTCCTCGTTTATTATTATGCGCCATTTCTTGTTTCTTTGTTTTTTTTCACGCTCGCTAGCAGTTTTGCTGCTTTGCTTTTCATTATTCAGCTTGACATATGTGCTTGGAAGCTGTACTTTTATATTTTTTAGATTTAGCTTCTCAAGGATGTATCCCGTCCTTGCATTGAGTGCTTTGTTATTGAATCTTACAAGGTACTTTATGAATAGTTGCTTGTCTAGTTCTTTCCATGCGTTTTTCAGGCATTTTACTGCTTCCTGCAGTCCTCCGGCGTTCTTTGGGTATGCTAATGAGTCTATTATGCATTTCTCTTTTTCTGCAATCGTGAAATTGTTTATTCTTTTATATCCAAAAAATCTTTCTTTCTTTAGTTTTATCGGGATGATACTGAACTTTAGTGTGATTATCTGCTTGTATTGTTTTGGGCTTACTATTTGTATGCTTTTTGGCTGCTGCTCTGTGAAGCCATAGTAGCTTAATGCAGTCCAAAAGCTTATGTATGACGGGCTTGTGCTCTCAACTGCTATCTGAAAGCTTTTTTCAGTGCTTGCTTCTTTTGTTGTGTATGTATTTCTCTTTATGCTTATGATTATCCCCTTGTTTTTTAGCTGCTGCAAAACGTTGTGGGTTTTTTGTTTTTTCCACGACAATATCTTTGTTAGTTCTCTTGGCGTGAATATTGTCAGTTTAGATTCGTTTATTTTTTGGAGTAGTGCTGATTCCGTCTTTGAAATGCTATAAATTGAATTGTAATGTATTTGTTTTTTCATAATAACGTAAGTTAAAATATAAGTTGTATTTAAATGTTGTTGTTTTCTTTTGCACTCGAATCCCGTATACGATCAAACACTCGGAAGTTGGAAGGGATTGATGGTTGTTGTTAATGGCTGCTTTAGAGAATGGAAGGAAGTTTTAGAGCTAGGAAAAACACTCGAAACTTGGAAATGAATGATTCTAAGATGCAATAAGAAAACTGGGAGAAAAATATATTCCTATTATGTGAGATTAATTTCTATTTCATCAAAGTCGTAGCTCATCAATATAAACAATCTGGAGTTGCTTTTTTTCAGAATTTGATAGAAAATTTTATATATAAAATATACTTACTGTAAGAAAGTAAGATATATGGAGGTTATAAAATGGTTGTAGAAACAATAAAAATGTCATCAAAGGGACAGATTGTTATACCGCAGGATATACGAAAAGAGATTCATGCAGTAGATGGAACTGTATTTGCTGCTTTTGGTAGTAAGGATACTGTAATTTTAAAGAAGATAATAACTCCATCTAAAGAAGAGTTAATAAAAGAATTAGGAGCAATAGCAAGAGAAGGAAGAAAACGTTTACAAAGCAGAGGAATTAAGGAAGCAGATATATCAAAGATTGTTAAGAAAGCCAGAGCAAGATGATAATAAAGGTTGTTTTTGACACAAATATACTTCTCTCCTCAACTTTGTGGGAAGGAAGCGTAGCACAGAAATTATTATTCAAACTTATCAGAGATGATGCTGTAATTTATTCATCAACTGAGATATTCTTTCAGAATTAGTCAAGGACTTTAGTTTTAGGACAAAGTTTATATATTAGTTCATCTTAAGAATATAAGGTGATAAATATGATTTCTGGTAAAGAAAAAGAGCGTGAATTAATTATTAAATTGTCTAAAGAAAATAAAACTTGTCGAG
>JAHJQL010000017.1 GCA_018819065.1 Nanobdellota archaeon
TCTTAAAAGTCGAATTTTTGGGATTAAAAATCTCAACCTGAAGGTCGGGGTACAGAGAAATGGAACATTTCTAGTACCAGAAATCACAAATGATTTCTGAGTATTAAACCCCAACAAAATCTCTGTTGAGATTTTTAATAATAAAAGAAAAGATAGAAGGTGGAAAAAAATGAGGAAAGAAATATTATTTACAATGATTTTTTTAGTAATAGCAACGAGTATAGTATCAGCGGCAGGCGAACAAGCATACTTAGAGGCAACGATTATGAAATACGAGCCTCAGCCAGCACAACCAGGAAAGTATGTAAAAGTGTACATCAAGCTTGAAAATAATGGAACAGCCAATGCAAAGAACGTGGCTTTGGAAGTAAATCCAGAGTATCCGTTCAGCCTTGACCCTGGAAAAAGCAATAGAAAAGAAGTAGGACTGCTT
Source organism: Nanobdellota archaeon (assembly GCA_018819065.1). Classification (GTDB taxonomy): domain Archaea; phylum Nanobdellota; class Nanobdellia; order Woesearchaeales. The sequence goes on from JAHJQL010000017.1 coordinate 434, forward strand.
GGGCCAAAAAGCGTTTACGTGGCAGAGTTTAGCCTTCGAGTAGACGAAAAAGCCGTTGAAGGAACAAACAAGCTTAAAGTGAGATATAACATTGATGAAAAGCAGCAATCATGGGCTGAACAACAGCTTGATATTAGCGTGCAAACAGACAACCCAGTCCTCTCGATTGACTCAATAACAATAGAACCACAGCAAATAATCCCGGGAAGCACAGGAACAATCAAGTTAAGAGTAAAAAACTTGGCAGACACGTTCTTATCAGATATAAATGTAAATATAGACTTGTCATCATCAACACTGCTCTTTGCACCCATGAACTCTCCTTCAGAGAAGAACCTCTACCAATTAAATTCACAAGCAACCTACGAATTTGATTTTGAAATAATAGCCTATCCAAACACGCCAGCTGGAATCTACAAAATACCAGTAGAAATAACCTACAGCAACAACGTAGGAACAAAGTACACGAAATCAGACATAATAGGAGTCATCGTGAATAGTGAGCCAGACATCAAAGTCGTGGTTGACAGCACAACACTAGTTCAGGAGCAAAGAGTAGGAAACATAGTGTTAAAGATAATTAATAAAGGATTAAACGATGTCAAGCTAATGAACTTGAAGATGGTTCAAACAGATGATTTTGAGATTTTATCAGCGACAAACGAGGAATATATTGGAAACCTTGACTCTGACGACTTTGAAACAGCAGAATTCAGAATACTATTAAAAGAATCAAACACAGTAGAAATTCCTCTCGAATTAGAATATAGAGACTACAACAACAAGCTCTATCACAAAGATGTTAAGCTAAAGCTAAATGTTTACAGTTCAAAAAAACTCGGGCTTACAAACGGAAGCAACTGGTGGGTATACCTAATAATAGTAATAGTCATAGCCGGAGTATTCATCTACAAAAAGAGAAAGAGCAAGAATAAAAAGTAGTGAAATGAGACTTTCTGATTTTTTTCTAATAAGCCTCCAAAGCCTCAAAAGAAGGAGGCTTAGATCCTGGCTAACAGTAATAGGTATATTCATAGGAATAGTCGCAATTGTAACTCTCATAAGCCTAGGACAAGGACTTGAAGCAGTAATCGTCGGACAATTCAGCCTTGCAGGGGTAGATGTAATAGTCGTACAGGCTAAAGGGACTAGTTTTGGCGCACCAGGAACAGGAGTAATAAAGCCATTAACCCAGAAGAATCTGGATGCAATACAAAGAATATCAGAAGTTGAATATGCAGTTGGTAGAATAGTAAAAACTGGATTAGTGGAATTTAATGACAGAATAGAAGTTAGGTTTATAGGGTCATTATCTGAAAGCGCAAAAGAGAACGAACTACTCAACCTTGAAGCTGAAAAAGGACGACTGCTAAAGGGCAGCGACCGAGGAAAAGTAACTGTTGGTCATGAGTTAATGAACAAGGACTTGTTTGGAAAACCAGTTCAGATAGGCTCAACCCTGATAATTAAAGAAGAAAAATTTGAAGTTGTTGGCATACTAAAAAAGAAAGGAAGTTTCATAACCGATACAACCATTCTAATGTCAGAAGAGGATATAAAGAGAATATTTGAAGAAGAAAACTTCAATGCAGTGGCTGTAAAAGTAAAACAAGGAATCGATATTGGAGAAGCAAAGACGAGCATAGATAAAGTTATGAGAAAAGAAAGGGACGTAAAAATTGGAGAAGAGGATTTTAGCGTTGAAACAAATGAAAACGCTGTGAAAAACCTTAAATCAACCTTGTTTGCAGTCCAACTCTTCGTATACATAATAGCTGCAATATCAATTATAGTTGGTGGTATAGGTATAATGAACACTATGTACACATCCGTCCTTGAAAGAACAAAAGATATAGGAATAATGAAAGCGATAGGGGCCAAGAACAGCACTATATTCACTCTTTTCTTCATAGAATCAGGACTCATTGGAACAGTTGGGGGGGTTGCAGGGATAATAATAGGTGTTGGCGTTGCAAAAGGACTCGCATTCATAGGGCGAACAGTGCTGGACACGAATCTGATAAGCGCACACATACAGCCGTGGCTTTTAATCGGCGCATTAGTGTTCTCATTTGTGGTTGGAACAATATCAGGACTACTCCCTGCCAGAAAAGCATCAAAGATGCCGCCAGTCGAAGCTTTAAGAGAATAAAAAATGAACAAAGACTTACTATCATACGCAATAAAAAGCCTCACAGGAAAAAGAACTAGAACATTCCTAACCACTCTTTCCATATTAATAGGGATAATGGCTATATTTACTCTTATAAGCTTTGGACAGGGGCTTTCAACCTATGTAAATGATATATCAGCTGAGATGGGAACTGATAAGTTAATGATACAATCAAAAGCAACCAGCGGAGCAATACCTCAGGATCCGTTAACAAAGGAAGACCTTGAATTTATAAAAAAGATAAAAGGAGTAGAAGAGGCAAGCGGCTGGATGATGGCGTCAATAAAGATCCAGCCGGATTCAAACACTAAAGAAAAATACGCGTTCCTCGCAGGAATGCCAACAGACAAGAACGAGATGAGAATGACCCAGGAAATGATGACTGTTAACATCATGAAGGGTCGAGATCTCAAAAAAGGCGACAACCAAAAGATAGTTCTTGGATCATTATACAGCGAGCCAAATAAAGTCTTTGAAAAACCACTTGAATTAGGACAAAAAATACTTGTCAACGACGCTAAAGTTGAAATTATAGGCTTTTATGAACCAATTGGAAACCCTCAAGACGACACTAACGTATACATAACTTACGAAGGATTTGAAGAATTGATGAACATAAAAGATGAATACTCAATACTCATTGTTAGAGCTGAAAAGAATGTTAACGTTGGAGACTTAAGTGAGAGGATAAAACACCAATTCAGGAGATATAAAAATCAAGAAGAGGGAAAAGAAGACTTCACAGTTCAAACATTTGAAGAGTTAATAGCACAGTTTCAAACAATACTTGGAGTGCTAAACGTCGTTCTTATAATGATAGCATTAGTATCAGTTGTAATATCAGCCATAAACATCACAAACACAATGTACACATCCGTTCTTGAAAGAACAAAAGACATAGGGATAATGAAAGCGATAGGTGCAAAGAACAAAGACATACTATTAATATTCGTCATTGAATCAGGATTCTTAGGATTTGTAGGAGGCGTGATGGGTGTCTCCTTAGGCTATTTGATATCGAGTGCTGGTGCAAACATAATAGCAGCCACTGGTTATGGATTCTTAAAGCCAGCATTTACACCTGCACTAATAATTGGATGCATATTATTCGCAACAATTGTAGGCGCAATCTCCGGACTTGCACCTGCAAAACAAGCTTCGATGCAAAAGCCTGTTGATTCACTAAGGTATGAATAAAAATATTGTACTTTCCAAAAATTATTTAAACTTATAACTTGAGAAATCAATGCATGAAAACAATAACAGATATTTCTAAATACATAAACAAACTATCAAAAAAAGACAAGGAATTATTCTATAGAATATACAATTTCACAGAAGACTTTGGAACCCTAAAAATCCCATTAGAGATGCGAGAATGGACCCTTAAAACATTTGGAGATGTTAAATCAGTTGAGAAACAAAAGATAATAAGAATCGACAACAACGTGATGTTTGAAACAGCGCTTTTTAACGAGTTAAGAACTAAAAGACCAATTGATATGAAGACTACCGAAGATGTAGAAAAAATCATAAAAGAAAAGATAGGCGACCCATTCTGCAAACCATTAACTGCAACACCAAAAGATTCTTTTGGAAGGATTAAAGGAAAGAAGTGCATTACTGCAAGCAACATAGCAAAGTACGACGCAATGCATGGACTAGTAATATTTAACGAGCACAACCCCTTAAAATTTTCCTTAGAGGACATAAAGGATTATATTGACACAACCGATAAGTGGATTAAGAAAGCACACAAAGAAAATCCTGATAGAAAATTCCCGTTCATCACATGGAACTGCCTATGGAAAGCAGGGGCAAGCATACTACATGGCCACATACAAATCTTGATTGCAAAAAATAAGCACTATCAAGGAATTGAATGCTTGAGAAAAAAATCCGAAGAATACCATGAAAAGTTTAAATCAGATTATTTTGAAGATTTGTTTGCAATTCACAAATCACTAGGTCTTGGTGTGAAAACAAAAAACTGCAAAATATTAGTGCACCTAACCCCAAGAAAGGAAAAAGAGGTTATAATAATATCAAGAGAGTTAAAAGATGTTTCAGAGCAACTTCACAGCGTTTTAAAAGCATACAAAGAGATGGGTGTTGAGAGCTTTAACATAGGAATATACCTCTCGCCGATTGACAAGTCCTGGAAGATGCCAGTCATAACAAGGATTGTTGACAGGGGAAACCTGTTTGAAAAAACAGCTGACTTTGGAGGAACAGAAGTCTTTGCAGCAACAAGTGTGATAGGCTTTGACCCCTACAAAGTAATTGAACAGTTAAAAAAAGAATTATGACTTCTTATCAAAAGCCATGTTGTGAGCTGTTATGTAGTTTTGCACGAAGTACTTCCAGTCAGTCAAAGCAGCCAAGTTCTTTGCAATGAGCTTGTTTTTAACTCTGTCTTCGTGTGATAGATTGACAAAATCAAGCATCGTCTTAAGCAAGTCATTAATAAACTGCTCTTCAGATTTGTTAAATCTCTTCAGAACATAAATACCTTTTAAGGCATTTTTTTTTCTGGTTACTTTCTTTTCAATAAACCTTCCAAAGCCTGAGAGGTCTGTTGTTATAGATGCAACTCCTAAAGCTGCTGCCTCAACAGGGGTATACCCCCATGGTTCGTAATAGCTTGGAAATATTCCAAGGTGGCTTCCGGCCAGTGCATCATAGTATGGAAGATCAAGTAGTCCGTCAGCGCCTGTTAGGTAAACAGGGTATAAAATCACTTTAACCTTGTCATCTTCCCTGTTATCCAGACCTTGGGCTTGTAACTCATTTAAAAGCGGATCGTTTTCAGCCCCTATGACGTTGTGGGTTGAAATAGGAGGGTTTCCCTGCCTCTTAAACATCACCAAGTCTTTTTCAAGGTTCTTTAAGAAATCCCTTGTAAACAGCGTTTTTACACCTGGTGTTTTCGAGTTTATAACATCTAAGATTATCTTGTCAAGAATGTCCTGTGAGTTAGATTGAACATAAGTCTTTATGTGACGATAGCTGTTCTTGTTCTCAAGAAGCTCCACATTGACTCCTTTCACACCCATTGGTATCCAGAAGAACACTGAGACAGTCCTTTCACTGTTCTCTTTTTTTAGCTCTTCATTTAGTTTTCCAAGGGTCTTTATCATTACATCAATACCCTTATTCTTGTATTCATACCTCCCAACAATAAAGAAAGTCAGGTTATGCTCAAGGTCAAATGTGTAGTAAGGAAAGAAATAGAAAGTCAAGAATTCTCTTATCATAGTCTTTGTAATATGATGCCTAATGGATGTCTCCTCGATTGTTGGAAAGCTCTTAATAGTCAGTCCATTATTGAGTATTACATCTGGTTTTCTTAGAAGTATCTTTTCTGCTTCAATGCCAGTTATCTCTGAAACTGTTGTGAATATGTCTGCTTTGTTTGCTGAGGCTCTTTCAGCCAAGAACTTGTCTTGAACCCCGTAACGGTAAGCCCTCTCCTCAGGGTTTATTGAATCTAAAATGTTGTAGAGGTCCTCGCCTGAGCCTGCAATTGTCCTTCCAAGCATGGTTGCGTGAGTTGTAAAGACAGTCTTTATGTTTGAACCACAATTCTTCAAGAACAAGACTGCAAAACCTGATAGCCACTCGTGAAACTGGCCAACAATCTTTTTTTCAGGCAGCTCTTTTTCTATAAATGACAATAGCATGCCAACTGACCATGACCAAAGCATCGGCTCCTCAAAACCCCAGTCAGCATTAAGAGAATCAATCTTATAATCATCCCAAAGCATCTTTTTTATATCATTCTTTTGAGGTATTAACTCTTTAAAATCTATGAGTATTACGTTTGGAGAAGAATCTGCATTCCAAGAGCCATAATAACATTTAATACCTAACTTTTCCATCTCGACAAAAGCTTTTGCTAATTCTTTAGGAGGATCTTTTTCTGAAAGCTCCAATCTTGCTTGTTTTTCAAAATAAGGCCCTATAAGGAAATAATCCTTATAAAACTCCTTCATCATAGGGGCTTTTCCCCTAACAACAGTGTATATCCCGCCTACTTTGTTGCATACTTCCCATGATACTTCAAATAAATAATCTGCTGTCGGTTCCATTTTTCAAATAAGCAAGTCTAATAGTAGCCCGATGAGGATTCCTAAAAGCAATCCATATATGAAGTCTTTTGCAAGCACTCTTTTAAAGTTGTCAACTGTTAAAAGCTCTTTTTCCTTCATTAGCCCTTCTTCTATTAGACTCAGCACCTCTTCTTTTGAATTTGTTTTTTGGACTTTCTCTGCTAAAAAGTCCATGTGAAGTATGTTTTTTATCCAGTTTGCAAAGTCATTTCTGCCATTGGTGTGGTGGTGAAAATCATCACTTGACATCCTGGTGATTATCTGTTTTAAATCTGATAGTGTCTCAGCCTGATGGCCGTTAACACTAAAAAACCTTTTATGCTTTGGTATCACTAAACCACTCACCTCTTATTTAATAACTCACTTGGTCTTTCGACCACGAAGCTTACCTCTTTTTTATTATCAGCATTTAGCCTGTGAGTTAAATCGTTTAGTATATTCATAAAGTTTATGTATGCATCATAAGGGCTATCATAAGGATTAAAGTATTTGTGGACATCTCCATCATCAAACCACTTTGTGCACATATAGTAGAAGTGATCTGAAGTGGTTAGTTTTCGCCACTCAGCTAACAATAAAGGATTATTGGTCTCTTTTACACTCTCACCTATCTTGTACAGCTCTGATATAGCTGTTTTTTGTATGCTGTTACCAATCCAAGCACTTAAGTCTCTCTCAACATCAGCCCATGAAACAAAGTTATGCATATCTATCTCATCCTTTGACTCAAACGCTAACAAGTCAGAAGGATTCACAAAAGAGACTCCTCTGTTAATCAGTTCTTGTGGCATTAATTCAAGAAACTGAAATATTCCAGTCTCATCCCACTGGTGCTCCCCAAAAGTCTCGTAATCCATGAATAAGTTTATAGTTTCTCCAGGACTTTTTGTAATCCAGTCAGCGAATTTCTCAACTGTCAAAGGATGGTCTTTCCAGCTTCGTTCACTAAACCTAAAAGCGATGTCATCGCTTAACTTATAGTTCTTTAACAATAATTTCAAGTTTTTAGTGTTTTTTGCCTTGTAAACATAGTTTGGAGACCTCCAGTCTAAGATGTGATCAGCTCCTTCTGCAACCGCTCCCTTATAGCCCATCTCTTCCACAAACCCTGCAAGCTCATTATTAAATATTAGCTCAGTGTTTCTAAATATCTTTGGCTTTATCCCGAACAGTTCCTTCATTTTCCTCTCATGCATAAGCACTTGTTCTTTAAACTCTTCTTTTGAATAGATGTATGACAATGAATGATAATATGTTTCTGAGAGAAACTCAACAGCCCCAGTCTTTGAAAGCTTCTTAAAAGAGTCTAGCACTTGCGGAGCATATTTTTCAAACTGCTCTATTGCTGTACCTGTGATGCTAAAAGCAACTTTGAATTTTCCTTCAGAGTCATTTATGAGTTTTAACAAAAGATTGTTTGTCGGCAAGTAGCATTTTCTAGCAACTTTCTCCATTATTTCCCGATTCTTTTTTTCATCAAAATATTCTGAATTATTACCTATCTCAAAGACGCTGTATTTCCTCATCCTGAAAGGCTGGTGAACCTGAAAGTATAAACAAATGTTCATCTCATCAATTCCTCATAAACTTTTAAGCATTTTTTAGCCGGAATATTCCAGTCAAACTTCTTAACTTCTAAAGAGCCATGCTCTTTTAGTTCTTTATTAAGGATTTCATAGTGGATTAGTGAAATAATTTTTCCAGCGATATCATCAATATCCCAAAAATCAACCTTTAAAACGTGGTTTACCACTTCACTTACCCCTGACTGTTTTGATATTATCACGGGAGTTCCTGCTTTCATCGCTTCAAGAGGGGTAATTCCAAAAGGCTCACTAACTGATGGCATTACATAAACATCTGCCATTTGATAAGCTTTGTAGACATCTTCTCCTTTTAAGAACCCTGCAAAAAGAACGTTTCGTGCTATTCCTAAGTCTGCAGCCATATCTATCATTCTTGACTCCATATCCCCGCTTCCAGCAAATACGAACTTTATGTCTGGATCCTTGTCAATCACCTTTTTTGCTGCAAAAAGGAAGTATTCTGGCCCTTTCTGAAGCGTGATTCTGCCTAGGAAGAGCACTATTTTGTCTTTTTTTTCAATCTTGCAAGGGTTGTAACTTTCAAATTCGACTGCGTTATGAACAACAGTTATTTTTTCAGGTGATACACCGTAATGCTCTACAACCTTATTCTTTGTATAGTTACTAACAGCAACTATTCTATCAGCCTGGTGAAAACCCATCCTTTCAATATCGTAAACGTGTTGGTTTAGTTTGTTTCCACCAGTTCTGTCAAACTCTGTTGCGTGGATATGCACAACTAAGGGTTTTCCAGAGGCTTTTTTTGCAATTATTCCTGCTTCGTAGGTAAGCCAGTCATGAGCGTGGATTACATCAAAAGTCTCTTTCACAGCCATCAATTTGACTCTTTGAGCGTATCTTTGCACTTCTTCAAACAAATCTCTGCCATAGAGCAGACTTGTTCCTGCATCAACCCTTGAATGGCGCACATATTCTTTTGTGTAAGAGTCAGAAGTTACGTAAGGAGAAAGAAGTGTATCAATTCTTTTTATCTTGAAATTCTCATCTTGAAAAAGATACTCTGCAACTACAAGGTTCACGTATTCACCTTTTAAATTTGAAGGGCCTTTTGGCATTACAAAAGTCACTTTTACCCCTTGATTGTTCAAACCTTTTGTAAGTCCAAAACAAGCAGTACCAAGACCGCCTGAAAAGACTGGTGGAAACTCCCACCCAAGCATTAACACTCTCATATCTCCCCTCTTTTTTTATATAGCTTAATCTAACTATATTTATAATTATATGTCACACTTTAAATAATTTCTTGAAGTTCATCAAATACTTAATTCATTAGTTTAGTTAATTTAGCAATTAACTAATTTAGTTTTTCATAAAATAGAAATATTTATATATTTCTATTAACAAATAACAAAAACAGCAAATGAACTACAACACCATATTAACGGACTCAAGATGGGAAATAATAAAAGCCATATCTGAAGAAGACCTCTCAGCAACAGAGCTAGCCAAACACACAAAGACAAGCATAGCAAACGTCAGCCAACAACTAAGACTTCTAGAAGCGTACGGACTCATTAAAAAAATCTCAAAGATAAACAACGGCATTGGAAAGCCAAAAACCAGATACACAATCTCAAAAGAAGTAATAGAAACACTAATAGTATCAAAGAATCATTGCGAGAAAAAAAGCCTTGACCTAGACTACCTGCAAAAAGCAATACTCAACCTCTGGCTGCACACAAAAAAAGAAAACCATTACTTCCTAGAAAAATTCTTAACAACGTACGAAGAAGTGACAGTTAAATGCCAAGCAATATACATAATAAAGATAACCATTGAAAGCATAGAACTCCTCCTAGTAACAGAAAAACTAGATGAAATAAGACAAAAATACAGCAGCCAAAAAATAAGCAACTTAGAAGGACAGATAAAAACAATAATTTGCTGGACACATTCAACAAAAGAGATTGAAGAAGGTCTAAAAAGAAAAGAAAATCACTTCATCCAGCTAGTCACGAATCTAAAACCATTCCTAGACAAAGAAGAAATAACAAAGAAGATTAAACAAGCAGAAAATGGAACATCAAAATAACTTAATAGAAAAGCTGACAATTGAAGAATTAACAGAGCTAAAAAGAATTATAAAAGAAGGAATGGTAGAAAAACTAATCGAGAACAAATTAGAAAAATTTAAAAACAACAATAAGATATGTCCAGTTTGTAACACTCAAATAGAAGATAACGGGTTAACATTAATATTTGGTCCAACAGACTTTAGAAAAAAAGCAACTTTTGACGCTGCTGACTGTCTGGAATATTTCATTTCAAAAATAAGAAAATGACACTAACAGAAATAAAAAGGGTTCTAGAAAAAAGGAAGTACAACTTAATAAGCACTCTGGAAAACGGAAGAGAAGAAATAGACCTCTCAAGACAGCACCAAATATACGGTGCGATAAAAGAAATCCAAAACATTCTAAAGACTATAGATTATCATCATGAAGAAGAAATGAGGAATAACTTTAATTTAGAATTAAGCCAAGAGCAAGAAAACACTGTCCTTCAAAAAATAAGCTTAAAATTCAAGAAGAGCATCAGAACAAATATTGAAGAATAAAATCAAATAAATCAAGTCTAAAACATTTTTTCTAAAGATTTTTCATAAAGCAAGACCGTCACGAAATAAATGGGAGTCGCCACAAATACCAACACAAACAATATAACCTTAAAAAGCAATAATAAACTATGCTGGGCAACCAAAGAACCTAGAGGTATGAAAACTAAGAGTGGGATTGTTAAAAAGACTCCCAAGAATGAAAAGTAAACACTTCTCTCCTGCTCGGATAAAAGCTTTTTAGCAAAAAAACCTTGAGCCATTCCAAGAATAGACGCGCCAATAATAGAAAGCGCAGTTGCAACCACAACCACCAAGAAGTGCGGGTTAAAAACCAAAGATAAAGGAAGCATTCCAGTCAAAAGAGTGCCAAAGACGAGCATGGGAGAAATTCCTATATGCTTATGCAAAACCTTCATAAACCAAGGACCTGTAAAAGAGAACAAAGCAGCAACAGAAAAAACAACTGCTACATTCAAAAAACCTCCAAAAAAGTCATTCTTAAAATAATCATATATGAAAATGCCATAAAAAGAATTCCCAAGCATCTGAACCATCCCCGTGATTAAAGATGACAACGCCAACAAGAAAACAGCTTTATTCTTGAAGAAGAATTTGAAATGAACATTCACTGAATCTAAAAACTTTGGCAAGAAAGACGAAAAAGTGTGCTCCACAACAAACTCTTTCTGCTTGATATAAGAAAGCATCAAACCAGATATTATGAACACGATAGCTGTAATCTCAAAAGATATCAAATAACCATAAATGTTGACGTTAAAAGCAAATCCAAACAAAGAAAAGGACAAGACTTTTCCATAAACAGGAAACAAATCCATTATGAAGCCTGATACAATCATTGAAATAATAGTTATAATTATCCCAAACTTTGAAAGAAAACAAAGCATTCCACCCATACACTCCCTTCTAAGATTACGCTTCAAAAAACCAGTGTATAATTCTCCGTGGATAACAACACCAATACCACCCATCAAGAATGCGAGTGCATAAAACAAAGGAGACTTAAGAACAACTCCAAAAGACATCAAAAGAAAAGAAAACCCATACAAAACACCTGCCAGGCTTATAAATTTCTTGCTCAAATCCTGTAGTTTAGAAAACTCTTTTAGAAAAGAAGATAACAGCAAAGAGAATATCATCCTTAAACCATTCACAAGGCCAATCACTAAATAAGACGCTCCTGAAAGAGAAAACAAGATGTTTATGAACGGGTGAGAAACAAAACCATAACCAATCCTATCAAAAAGCTCCTTCCAGCCAATCTGCTTAAAAAACCTCTTGTTTGAATCCTCCTTTAAACTGTTTAACTTCCTAACAGCCTCACTCAACACATCATCAATATCCGAATCTAACAAACCTTTATTTGAAAGTATTTGTTTAATCTCTTCAAAAGAGTAATTCTTAGACAACAAATCCTTTGCTTGAGACAAAATAGCATCATTCATGTTAAAAATTTATTAAGAGTAAGCATTATTTAAATTTATTGAAAACAAGCACACACGATAAAACAAAAATTTTTTAAACTATGATAACATAAAATATTTGAATATGAAAATAACTTTTGGACTCAAAAAAATTCTAGGCAGAGAAAAAGAAGGATTGCTAAGAGAAAAGTGGAAGTTTGACTCCAAAAACACCCTTCTAGCACCACCAACAATATGCGACTTAAAAAACACCGGAGAAAAAAACATACTTTTTGGCACAAAAGAAGGCAAGATATACTCACTTGACAAAAACTCGAATATAAAATGGATTTTTGACGCCCAAGAACAAGTAGATCAGATAGAGATAATGTTTCTAGACGTTGAGAGTGCAAACAGCATACAAGCATCACCAAACATATATGACTTGACAGGAGATGGAAGAAAAGAAATAGTGTTTGGAACAGAGATGGGAGTTGTCTACGCCCTAAATTCAGAAGGAAAACCAGTCTGGAAATTCAAAGCTGAAGGATCAATAAGAGGGGGAGTAATCATAAAAGACGTTGATGGTGATGGAAAACCCGAAGTGATATTTGGCTCGGGAGACAAAAACCTGTACATACTAAACGCGAAAGGAAAGCTGATAAACAAGTTTGAAGTTGACGAGTCAATAGAATCAATGCCTGAAGTTATGGATGACAAGATAATATTTGGAACCAACAACGGCAAAATACACTGCATAAGCTTTGAAGGAGAAGAAATATGGACATTTAAAACTAAAGACAAAGTGCTAGCACAACCAGTCATAGGAAAACTGTTTGGAGGGGATGAAAGATACATCATCATAGGCTCAACAGATCAATACTTATACACTCTTGACGAACAAGGAGCGCTCATATGGAAATTCAAGACAGAAGGTGCGATATACTCAAAGGCAGCGCTTGCAGATATAAACAACGATAAAAAACTAGAGATAATATTTGGTTCATGTGATAACAAAGTATACGCAGTCGATTCTCGAGGAGAGAAGATGTGGTCTTATGAAACCAACTTCTGGATAGTTGCCCCAGTAATAGTATCAGACATTGATGATGATGGAAACTTGGAAATAATAGCTGGTTCATACGATCATAACTTATACGTGCTAGATGCGAAAGGAAACTACATATTAGACTACGTGCCAGGACTTGCAGGTGTAATGCAACAAACAGGCTCATACTCAGATATAACAACATCAGAAGCCGGAAAAATGACTGGGAAAAAGATATGGCAATACCAAACAGAAGGAATAATAGTTGGCTGCGCAATGATAGATGAGACAAAAGATATAATCATAAACACTCAAAAAGGATATGTTAATAATATAGGATATGAGAAAAAGAGGGATTAAGAATGGAAAAAACAATTAAAAGAGTAAAAACATACATTCAAGGATTAGATGACGCAATGCAAGGTGGAGTACCTGCAGGCCACGTAATTCTTGTAAGCGGAACAGCTGGGTCAATGAAATCATCTGTAACATTTAACATTTTATACAATGAAGCTCTAAACGGAAAGACCGGGCTATACATCTCACTAGAACAAAGCTATGAATCACTAAACCAGCACCTTTCAAACATGGGTCTTAGGCTTGATAAGATAAATATACAGCCAGTTAAAAACTTAACAAGGATTGAAGAAGTCATACACACAGTAAAAAACAATAGCACAGGATCAATAATAGTAGTTGATATAGGAACAATTAGAAAAGAGATAAAAGACATAAAAATAGCTGACAACAAGAGTTGGCTAAATGTTATAAAGAACGTGGTGAAAAAAGTGAAGATGGAGACGAACTGCAGCTTATTCGTTCTTGACTCATTATCAGCATTATACACGCTGTCAAGGTTTGAAGATCCCCGTGTAGAGCTATTCTACACTTTTGAATTCTTAAGAGACATGGATCTTACAACATTCTTAATTTCAGAGATGCCACTTGACGAAAGCAAATACTCAGAATACCAGATAGAAGACTTCCTCTCAGATGGAATAATACATCTAAGACTGACCCCTTTTAGAAGGAATATTATTAAAGAAATAATGGTTGTTAAGATGAGAGCAACCAACTGCAACAACGACGTATTCTCGTTAGAGTTCAAGAATGGACAATTCCAAGCATTATACGGAGGGCAAAACCCTTTATTATGATTTATTTTTATTAAAATAATTTTTTATTTAGGTATGAAAAAAGAGGCATAATGAAAAAAAGCATTAACTTGTTGATTACAATTATCATTCTAAGCGCTTTTTCAGAAGCATCGCTAGTAGCTTATATACAGTTCCCCGCAAATGATCCAACAACGATAAAATTTGGTGAGGGAGCCTCATTCCAAGGATACGCTTCTAATGGCACCGAGCCTTACACTTATGCATGGATATTCTGCGCAGCATGCACTCCTGACGTGTCAATAAGCAAAACACCAGGACTAGTAATGTTTGGTACACCTGGAAGTTATAATATAAGCTACACAGTCACTGATAATATAGGAAAAATAGTCAAAGACAACACCATAATAAGAGTCAAACTCGCAGAAATAACATACCCTGCAAATAATACTTACTGGGGTTCTAATGAAACCATTCCTTTTGAAGGTAAAGGATTATACGTTGATAACACAACAACATTTACTTATTGGTGGGACTTTGGAGACACAACCGTAAATAATAACTTCGCAGCACAAAGATCAAGCCAAAAACCTGTTGGTGTAAATTATCCCTCTGCAGGAAAATACAATGTATCATTGCAAGTCACCCATCCTTTGACATCTGCTCAAGAAACCACAAATATAACAATAAGAATGGTTGCACCAATAGATAAAAATTTTACATGCACAATCAAGCAAAACAGCTGCTTACCTTCTGAAATAGAACTCCTGAGATTGTTTAAACCAACTAATAGTCAGACAAGGTCAGTAGATGACCTTGAAAAAAACTGGTATACATATCCTTTATGCTGTCAATCACCAAGCCTAACAGTGCAAAGAACTGACGATCACAACTCACCAGCGATATATTTAACTCTAGAAACAGACTTAGACTCACAGATAGGGGGTTCACACATAACAGAACAATCAAATCCAAACAATCAATATTATGAACTAACAAGTAATGAAGGAACAGCGCCTGTATGTGAAGTATATTTTCTAGGTCTCAACGGAAAATGTTCTGATTACAACAAACTAAAATGTCTTTATGAATTCTACCCAGGACCTGAAAGCATTTCAAGGAGTCACTTATCAAACTGCACAATAGATTCTCAGCCAAATAGTTTTGGAACAGAAACATGGGGGATGTGCTGTGATATTGCAGAGGACTGCACAAACAACCTTGACGATGATGAGAACATCTGGTTTGACTGCAACGATGCAAAAGTCTGCACAGTCAAAAACAATGAAAGACCTTGCGGCACAAGTGATGAGCTGCTACAAAACCCTACTTGCAACTGGATGCAAACAGAATGCACAGAAGAAGGATGTGACTTTACAAACTATTCAACGCCTTACTGGGATAATACATCAAATACATGGGGATTTCTACTCTCAACAGAAGCGAATCACTGCAGAGCATATTTTCTAAACAACAATTGGCAATTCGCCGATTGTCCGATAGGAACTAATGAATCAAGCATAATAATACCTCAATCAGCAGAAAACGCTGTTAGCAGCGTAAACGTATTGTATTATCCATTAAATACAACTGCGAAAGAGTTGTACTTCAAATGTAGATATTATTTCTGCAGTGCAGGAAAAGATGATAGCAGACCATTGCCAGCTTTTGTTGACAACATGGCTATTTATGGAAATGAAACCAGGCACTGCTGTCCACTAGGAACTTACTGGGATCCTGCAGAAAATAATGACTTTAATGAAAGTGGAAAATGCATGCCATTCGCTCAATGCTACGACCAATTCGACTCAACCAACCAATATCCATGTCAAAACGACTTCTTAATAGACTTCTTTGGATGGGCAGAAAATGTTAATGGAACAACTAACCCTGATCACATTCCAAAAGACTGTATCAGAGACGACTTGATAAACGCAGGGATAAAAGAGAGTACTCTCTGTTGTCCTGTCTGGAGAAACAACGAAAACACTTATGATATGATAGATATAGTTTATTATAGAGTGCCTTAAACAAAAACCTTTTTTAATCCAACAACGTTTTCTCTAAAAGAATGATTAAAGGACAGATTATTTCTGGCAGGTTTGGAGAGATAATAGCAAGGCAAAAGTCAGATGAGGAGCTTGAACTTGGAGAATTATTAGTCGCTGACACAGAGAAAGGAAAGATACTTTTGCAAGTCTATGACCTTCTTTATGGCAGCCAGATATCACAACAAAACTTAGAATTAATATCTGGCATGAAGCTTGAGGAGCACAACAACCTTGAATTCATGGAGCCACACCTTCGAAACTATAAGTTGGCAGTGATGAAAAACTTGATAACGATTAATGAAAAAAAAGCAGTCTCATCAAAAAACCTCCCCGTATTTTTCTCAGAGATAAGAGAAGTTACAAAGGAAGATTTATCATTCTTAACAAAGCCAGAAGACGCTTTCATGATTGGAAACCTCCGGTCAGGAACTAAAAGCTTAGACTTTCCAATATATCTACCTGGAAAACAAGTATTCTCACATCACATACTAATAACTGGCACAACCGGAAAAGGAAAAAGCGTTCTTATGAGCAACCTGATATGGGATTGTGTTGAAAAGGATTACTGCGCATTGCT
Source organism: Nanobdellota archaeon (assembly GCA_018819065.1). Taxonomy (GTDB): domain Archaea; phylum Nanobdellota; class Nanobdellia; order Woesearchaeales. Next base: position 17,095 of record JAHJQL010000017.1, read on the forward strand.
CGTTCTTGATCCTCATGATGAATATTATGGGAGAAACAAGATAGGTCTAAAAGACCACCCATCAAGAAAAGTTGTTTATTACACATCAAAAAATGTTCCTACAGGCGCAAGAAGTCTCAAGATAAACTTAAGTGCTGTAAAGCCTGAGCACTTGTCATTCATGGATTTTTCCCCACCACAAACACAAGCGATGAATGCGTTTTATAAAAAGTACGGAGAGAAATGGGTTGAGTCAATTATTCTTGAAAAACCATTAAACGTCGAGTTCAACGATGCAACAGTCGCTGTATTAAAGAGGAGGATTGTGTTCTTGCTAGACCTTGATTTTGATGGTGAACAACTGTATTGTGAAGGAATATTTGACTTAAAAGCAGGGGAGACAACTATAAGTGACATTTGCTCTGAGCTAGAAAAAGCAGGAACAGTAATAATAGACACGAGCAACTTTTCAGGTCAGACGGAGTTGCTTGTCGGATCTTTGATTGCAAGCGAAACGCTCAGGAGATACAAAAACTACAAAGTACGTGGAGAGCTAAAAGACAAACCTATAATTAGTGTTGTCCTTGAAGAAGCGCCAAGAGTACTTGGAAAAGAAGTGCTTGAACGAGGAAGCAACGTTTTTGCAACAATTGCAAGAGAAGGCAGAAAATTCAAAGTCGGACTTGTCGCAATAACCCAGATGCCAAGCCTAATACCTAGAGTTATACTTGCAAACATAAACACCAAAGTAATACTTGGAACAGAGATGAGTACTGAAAGACAAGCAATAATAGAGTCTGCATCCCAAGACTTAAGCTCTGATAACAGAGCAATAGCTAGCCTTGATAAGGGAGAAGCCATAGTCTCAAGCAACTTTGCAAGGTTCGCCCTTCCAATAGCAGTTCCATTCTTTGATGAAGAAGTGAAGAAGCATATAAAAAAGAAGAATGAAACAAACAATTTTTCAGGTGTAAAAATAGAATGAATTATAGCTTGATAAAAAAATGGAGCATTATTTTAGATGAAATTCGCACACATAGCTGATTGTCACATAGGCGCCTGGAGAGATCCTAAATTAAAGGATTTGAGTATGCAGGCATTTATTAAAGCTACTAATATCTGCATTGAAAAAAATGTTGATTTCATTCTAATTGCAGGAGACCTTTTTAACACATCAATGCCTGGAATTGATTATCTTAAGGAAACCACAAAAAGACTAAAAGAGCTCAAAGAAAGAGATATTCCAGTCTATATAATACCAGGAAGTCACGATCAAAGTCCTAGTGGCAAGACAATGCTTGATGTACTTGAAGAAGCAGGATTGATGATTAACGTTGTTAAAGGAACTATCAAAGACAACAAGCTACAACTAAAATTTACTATTGATAAAAAAACAGGAGCTAAAATTACAGGTCTTCTTGGAAGAAGGGGAATGCTTGAAAAAAAGTATTACGAGCAGCTTGACAATACTAATTTAGAATCAGAAACAGGAACAAAGATATTCATGTTTCACACAGCATTAACTGAATTAAAGCCAAAAGAGCTTGAAAAAATGGATTCAAACCCAGTCTCATTCCTTCCAAAAGGCTTTGAATACTACGCAGGCGGACACGTCCACATAGTTCGCAAAGAAACAATTGAAGGCTATAAAAACATAGTCTATCCTGGACCTTTGATGCCATCAAACTTCTCTGAACTTGAAAAGCTTAGAAGAGGAACTTTTTATATTTATAACCACGGAAAACTTGAATTAATCCCAATAGAAATAGTCAAAACGTATCCATTAGAGATAGATGCCAATCATAAAACACCAGAAGAGGTTCACGAGTTTATCGAGCAATGCATAAAAAACCAGGATTTCACAAACACAATAGTACTTATAAGAATTGAAGGAAAACTAAAAAGTGGAAGACAAACAGACATAAACTTCAAGGCAATATTTGAAACATTGTATAAACAAGATGCTTTTTTTGTGATGAAGAACACCTCAAAGCTGTCAAGTGAAGAGTTTGAAGAGATAAAGATAAATACATCCTCTGTTGAAGAAATAGAGAATGTTATAATAAGAGAACATTTAGGGCAGATAAAAACATATTTCTCAGACACCGAGGAAGAAGTGACCAAGAATATTATGAATAGCCTTTCTGAAGAGAAGAATGAAGGTGAAAAAGTCTATGAGTATGAGGAAAAAGTAAGAAAAGAAATAAATAAAATACTAAACCTCTAATTTCGGTCCATTCTTGAAAATTCGTGCTCATAAGCGTGAGAACTATCAAGCCAATTTGACCTGTAATTTTCTTGAGCTAATTTTTCTAAAGGCAGATTATAATCTTTCTGCACTACATCAAATGCTGATTCTTCAGGAGTGTTTCCTGGAGATTTTTTGTAAAGCATTATTTGCTCGTCAACATTCTTGTTTTGTAGTGGAGACGAAAAGTCAAAGAAATCTCCAACTTTCAAATGATTGTCTAGTTTGAATGCTATGTTAAATGAGTTTGTCAAAGTTTTTCCTCTTGTATAACCTTGTGACGCAATAGTGTGAACTATTTGAGACCAACTTGTAGTGTTATTAACAGATAGTTTTTTGTAGAGTTTAACATGCTCTTGAACAGGCACCATACTCATATCATCAACGTTTTTTGAAAGAATCTTTTGAGTGGCAACATAACCATCAAGTAAATCAACAACTTTTTCAAAATGCATAAGTTTTTTTGCCACAAAACAAATATCTTTTACTGTTAGGCCATACTTAGAAAATTCTTCTGTCATTTCTGCTACTTGTGTTGCAAAATAAGAATCTGCTGGAATATCTGTATGAACAACCTCTTTTATATCTTCTAAAACTTTTTTTGAATTCATTCTTTTCCTCCTCTGCATTTATCTCTTTATTTTTCTAAAAAAACATTTTATTTGCTTTTTAGTATAAAAATATTCTTGAGGAATAAAAACCAATTAATAAATGTTACTATTATTAAGTAACCAAATTTAGGTTATTCTTCAATTTTGAAATCTTATCCCACGTCTTTTCAAGATGTTTATTTGCTTGTTGGACTAATACTTTAATGTAATCATCTGAAACAAGAACAACACCATTTTTTGAAATTATAGAATCAATCCTCTCTGTAGATACTAATTCCATCAAAAATCTTTTTTCAACTTCAAAAATTCCAGACCGCTTAAATCCTATTCGACGAGCAATTCTTAAAAATACAGATGCATCTTTTAGAGTTCTGGCTGCAACATGAATTATTGCAGGTTCCTGTCTAAACCATACAGCATCAGTTGAATCGATGTTCTTAACAACTTTTGCAACTTCTTTTACTGTTACTTTTTTATGAGTTCTGAAAATAAACTCTGCTTCTTTTTTCTTGCCACTCTTTGGAATTCTTATAATAATTATTCTACCAGAACAAGAGCTAGTACTATAATAATTATCAAGAGAATTAATTTTTTTAAGCAATTTTTTTATAGGCTCATCAACTGAACCCTTATTACTTTTGTCATCAAAAAGCATCTTATTTAGAGTTTGTTTTTTTAATTCATCAAAATTCATTTTATTCACTTTATTTTATCCTTTAAATCACTCAAATTAATGTATTCAACAAAAACATCCTTTTCAATCTCAAGATGCAAACGACCACTTATAAATTCTTCAAAGATATAAACTTTTTTTACCTTAAACCATTTAGAGTAGCAAATCTCGACCATTGCCCCGGGAGATAATCCAAGAACAAGCAGAATATCAGATTCTTCACACAGTTTTTCAGGCTGATTCCTCCAAGTTTTACAATCAACAACTTCATCAGGCAAACTTAAATCAAGATTCTTAACACCAAACTCATCATCATCTAAGGGAACTATTCCAAAAACTCTTTTGCCATAAAAATCTTTGTAAGTGCGCACAAGCATTTCTTGAACGCTACCAACATCAGGTGTAATTACTAGTTCATGTCCAGTCGAAGCCAAGTATTCACTAAGTTTATAGATAAAGTGTTCATAATCAACCTTCTCAATTTTTAATACTTCACAAAACTTATCAATCCTTAAAGGACCAACTATTCCTATCTTCATCACAACCACTCAGTTTTTTTAAATATTACAAACATGATGACTGCAAAAAGAACCATGAAACCAGTCACTATAAAAAAGCCGTACTCCGAATCAGCAAATGGAACCTTTAAATTCATCCCAAAAAGACCCGTTATAAGGGTTGGAATCATAATTATCAACGCTAAAGAAGTGAGTTTCTTCATAAAATTATTAAGCTTGTGAGTCGCTACAAGAGTCTGAAAGTTAAAGAGGTTAGTTATTACTTCTCGCTGAACTTTCTCAGTGTCAAGAATCTGAAGTTTTTCATAGTATAAATCATTAAACAACTCCAAGTTCTCCTTTGTAAATTTCTTAAAATAACTCTTTTTAAGACCGGCTAACACTTCTAAGTTAGCCATTAAAGCTTGGTTGAAATGAGTTAAAGTAACATTGTAATTGTAAAGCTTCATCAACTGCTCGTTTGAAACGTGCGCCCCCTTGCTTTCAAGAACATCAGTTAGGTTTGCAATCTTATCTATGGAATGCAAGAAGTTATCATTAATCTTGTCCAAAAAGTAATACAAGAATTCTCCAATTGTTCTCTTGAACAGGAATCTTAGCTTGTTGTTCTTCATCAAAGAAGCAGTCTGCTCTATAGTAACAATTTTTTCTTTTTCAACAGTTATGAACAAGTTACCTATTATGAAAATGTTGATTGGAATTGTTTTTATCTCATCTTTTTCATTAAAAGGAGACTCATAAGTAAGCTCTAAAAATCTTCCCTGTTCAAGTCTAGACCTTTCTTCAAACTTAAAAAAATTAGAGAACTCCTCTGCTGGGATTCCGGTGAATTCTGACAAAGATTTTATCTTCTCTTCTGAATATTCTAAAAATCTAATCCAATTAAGCCGATTTTTATTTATGTCTTTAAGTTCTTGTGTGAAAACAATATTTTTTCCATCAAAAAAGAAGATGTCCATAAAACAAGAGTAGAACACAACTATTTAAAAAGGTTAGTTTTCAAGGCTTCCATCTAAGCATAGTTCTTGGAAATGGTATTGCATCTTTAATGTTGTCAAGGCCGCACAACCACGCAACAACTCGTTCTACGCCAACACCGTATCCAGAGTGAGGAACTGAACCATATTTTCTTAAATCAAAGTACCAGTCATAGTTCTCAACGCTTTCGCCTTGTTTTCTTAATTCATCAGTCATCTCTTTGACATCTGTGCTTCTCTGGCTTCCACCAATTATCTCACCATACCCTTCAGGAGCTAGCATGTCAAAGCAAAGTGCTTCATCAGGATTTTTTGGGTCTTTTGGCTTGTAGAAAGCCATGACTTCTTTTGGATAATGCGTAACGACTACTGGTGTATTAAAGTGCTTCATCAATTCATCCTCTTCAATTGTTCGAAGATCTTTTCCAAAAGATATGTTTATCTTAGATTTTTCTTTTAATATCTTTAACGCTTCTCGATACTTCATGGTTGGCCAATCTTTGTTTGCAATTTCTAAGAGCTTTTGTGAGTCACGACCAAGAAGCTTTAAATCTTCTATTCTCTCTTCACAAACTTTCTTCATGCAGTACTTAATCTCTTTCTTAGCAAACTCAGTTACATCTTTTAAGTCAAACCATGCAGCTTCCATTTCAGCCATCCAAAACTCTGAGAGGTGCCTTGAAGTCTTAGACTTTTCAGCCCTAAAAGTTGGGCCCATATTGTAAATCTTTTCAAGAGCAAACACACCTGCTTCTGCGTATAACTGCCAGCTTTGGGAGAGATAAGTCTTTTCCTTGTAATATTTTACTTCAAAAAGCGTACTTCCACCTTCGCACTGACTTGGTTGGAGAATTGGAGCGTCAAAGCGGTAGAAACCTTCATTCCTGAAGAACTCATCTCTTGCCTGAATATATGTGCTCCTTACTTTGAGTATTGCAGTCATCTTTCGACTTCTAAGCCATAAGTGGCGCTTGTCAAGGAGAAATTCAGGACTTTGGTCCTTTGTAATTGGAAAAGTATCAGACGCACCTATTATCTTAAATTCCTTAACTGATAGTTCATAGCCTGTTGGTGCACGCTCATCCTTCTTTATCGTACCAGTAATCTCCATGGATGCTTCGATTTGCACACTAACAGCTTCTTGAAATTTATCATCAGAAAAATCATCTTTTTTTATTACGCACTGCAAGATGTTTGAGCTATCCCTTAAGACTACAAATTTTATATTATTTGAACCACGCTCACGATAAACCCAACCTCTGATGGAGACTTCTCCGCTGCCCTTGTTCATCGCTTCCTGAATTGATATGAAATCTGTCATCATATAAGAAAACAAAAAGGTCTTTAAAAAATTTTAGGATTTCTTTTCATTTCAATCCTTATGAATAAGTTCTGTTTTTATTCCCTCACTAATTTTTTTAGCAATAAATACTAAGTCATCTATTGATTTAAATCCTGCTGGAAAATACTGTGTGGTTATGTTTTTTTCTCTTATTCTTTCATAAGCAGATATAAGTTGAGGATTTCTGTTACCTTCATTATACTTTCTGCTTATTTTAAAAAAATCCTGTCCAACAAGATCACCCCAAACTTGTTTTAATGCTCTTTCTTCCCTATTTGAAAGAGGAGTCTGAGGGTTGAAAGGATTTGGTCTTTTTATCTCTCCAGATTCTATCCTGTGTGCAACATCTATTATAGTCTTGTATCCTGCGAATAATCTTTGACTATAACAATAAGTACCTGAAACATAATTTAAAATGTGGTTTCGATTAACCCAACCTTCGAGAATATCATTTATTGCATGACCGGTCTTTTTACTCATACCTTTTGTAGTTTCAAAATGAAGATTAGGTGCTAAATCACCTTCTGTGTAAAGCCTATTTATGCCCTTAACTTCTGGATTAAAAGAATCAGGTGAACCTCTTGATAACTTATACCAAGCAGGCTTAACTGTAAAAACATAATTTTTTGTTTTTTCAAGGAACGGAAAAAGGCTTAGCGCTTCTTCAACAGTTTCTTCAGGATAGCCAATGAGAAGGAATACATGGTTCATTATCCCTGCATCATGAGTGTTTTTGAGAATTTGGTAAATATTTAAATTATCAGTTCCTTTGTTCATGCTGTCTAAAGACTTTAGTGATAGTGATTCCACGCCGAATTGCTTGAAGAAAGAACCGCCTTTAAATATGGTCGCAACAAGATTCTTGTCCAAAAAACCATCTTCTATACGGTCATAGGATGTCCATTGAAAATGCAAATTGTTATCAGAGAGTAATTCTGAAATAATCATTTGATCTTTTGCAAAGAAAGTCTCATCTGTTAAGTTGATAAATTTGTAACCCTTGCTTTTAAAATTTTTAAAATCATGGATTATAAGGTCATATGATCTATGCCTTGGCTGGAAAAGTGAAGGATTATCCTTGCTTCTTTGGGAAAATGTATCATATCCGTCCATTAAGCCACAGAAGCCACACTTGCCATAATTACATCCTCTTTGAAAGTTGTATGCAATAACCGGCTCAGGAGTCCATGATTCAAGGCCATCAAATAAAGGTGTTGGAGTTTCATCAAGGTTTAAATATTCTTTTGAAGGGTTGAAGTTTATCTTGTTGTTCTCATACCAGATTGTTTTTTCAGAGCTAATTGGACGATTTTGTGAAACATCCTTTACAAGCCGTGGAAATGCCTTGTCTGCTTCAAGTATTTGCATAAAATCAACATGTGAGAACAAATACTTGTTTATTTCATCATTCTTGATTAGAACATCTCTATTTCTACTTATAAAATTCCCTCCAATAACAGTTTTAATATCTTGGCTTCTTTCTTTTATCATACTTGAGAGTATGAATCCGGGTATGACTTGCTTTCGATCTGTTATGGCTATTCCTACTACTTTGAAATCTGTTTCTTCTTTGAGTTCTAATAATTGTGGAACAAGATATCTATCAAAATATTCATAGAAGAGATTTGATTTTTTATCCTCAAGTGCATCAATTATGCCCTGTCTTGTTTGTGCATCATATTTTGGTATATATGTTATTGTATTTCTTCTAAGTCTAAAGTTCTCTTCTGATTTCATTGATGCTTTAAGTGAAAGTAATTCTATCACATCCTTGGTATTTTTGAAAGCTTCAAAATTTTCTGGTAGATATGACTTTTTTTCTTTTAGAAAGGAAATGGCTTTTTTTGTTCTTATACCATTAATAAAATTTGACAAAAACCAACTACCACTATTAGAAAGTACATATTCAAGTCCGCCAATGTTTGCATCTATAATCTTTGTCTTGATTCCTGCATGATTTGCAAAAGCATTTATTGCAGCAATTCCCGGCTGAAGTTCTGTATATACATATGGGGGAGTAAAAATTAGTATAGCATCCAAACTTTCTGGCTTTTTGATCTTTTCTTTTGAAAAGTGCACATCAACAAATTCAATCATTTTTACCACTTAGCAGTAAATAATTATCAAAACACTTATATAAATATTTTCAATTAAAATTTTATCGGAATAACAAAATTTATATAAAAAAAGTTATTTTGATGTAAATGATGAGTAAACAAGAGCAGGAAATAAAACTAGATAAAATAGATAGAAAAATACTATACGAACTTGATGTAGACTCAAGACAAACAAACTCACAAATAAGTAAAAAAGTAGGAACAAGCAAAGAAGTAGTTAATTACAGAATAAACAAACTTGAAGAAAAAGGAGTTATAATAAGATATTCAACAATAATAGATTTATTTAAAATAGGATACAAAAAATACAAAATTTACATCAAACTAAGAGGTGCAAGCAAAGAAAAAAAAGAAGAAATAGGAAAATATTTTTTTGAAAACAAAAATACTGAATGGGTCATAATAGGCTCGGGGAGATGGGAAGTTATTGCAAACTATTTCTCAAGAAACGAGCAAGAATTTGATGATGAAGTACAAGAGTTTATGAACAAATATCATGAATACATACAAGAAAAAGCAACAGTAACAACATTACAAATATCACACGCAACAAGAGAATACCTAGGAGAAAAAAAATCTCCTAAGAAAGAATATATAGAATACAACATCGAACGAAGCGCAGAGTCAATTGACGAAACAGACAAACAAATATTACACACAATAGCAAACAATGCAAGAATGTCAATAATAGAAATTGCAAAACTAGCAAAGACGACTGCGAGAATAGTACAATACAGACTAAAAGAAATGAAAAGAAAAAAAATAATTTTGGCATACAAAGTGACAATAAATCCCGCCAAAATTGGAAAAATGTTATGTAAAGCTTGTTTTTACCTCGGGGCAGCCGATAGAAAAAGAATAAAAGAATTTATGAAATATCTACACAACATAGAAGAAGGAATATGGCCACAAAAAATACTTGGGCCATGGGATGTTGAACTAGATATGGAAGTATCAAGCTATGATCGATTCAATGAAGTAATGATGGACATAAAAGAACAATTTGGAGATATCATAATAAATGATGAGTTCACAATAGTATCAAAAGAGTACAAACTTGATTTTTACCCGGGCTGCTTAAGAGAAATCAAATAAGAAAAAGCACAATAACAAAAAGTTATTAAAATATCTTATTTCTTCTTTTTTAGATCTATGTGAAGCTCTTTTAATTGCAGAGTTGAGATTTCTGCAGGACTGCCATCCATTGGACACTCTGCGTTTTTGTTCTTTGGAAAGGCAATGACTTCTCTTATATCATTTGTTCCAACCATTAAAGCAACGCTTCTGTCAAGTCCAAGCCCCATTCCTCCGTGAGGTGGACCTCCATACTTGTAAGCGTCAAGTAAAAACCCAAATTTTTCATGAGCTTCTTTTTTATCAAGTCCGATAAATTTCATGATTCTTTCCTGCACTGAAGGGATGTTTACACGAATAGAGCCTGAGCCAAGTTCAACTCCATTTAAGGTCAAGTCCCAAAGATCGCCAATAACGTCTCCAGGTCTCTTCTCAAAGTTATCTATGAACTCTGGTTTTGGCATTGAAAACATGTGGTGTTCTGGCTCCCATTTACTCTCATCTTCGTTCCATGCAAATAGTGGAAAGTCTTTAACCCATGAAAACTTAAACTCTGCAGGATTATACAGTTTTAAATCATCTGCAAGCTGCAGCCTAAGCCTTGAAAGTATGTAATTGCACTTCTTTGGCTTATCTGCAATAAATATCAAAATTGATCCTGGCTTTGCATCAACTTTTTTTATTAATTCTTTTTGAAGCTCTTTTGAGAAGAACTTTGCAATGTTTGACTCAAGACCATTCTTTGTCACTTTCATCCATGCAGTTCCTCTTGCACCGTTTTTCTGACAAATATCTGCGTATTTGTCAAGTTCATTTCTTGAAAAGTCTTTTTTTGGATTTATGCATTTTATGATGCCTCCATTCTTATGAACATCTTTAAACACTTGAAAGTCTGACTTAACAACAATATCAGTAACATCATGTAAAAATAGTTCAAATCTTATGTCTGGCTTGTCAATTCCATACTTACCCATTGATTCTGCATAAGTAAATACTGGGAAATCAGCTAACTTCACACCTAAGACTTTCTTAAAAATATGCTTGTATAATCCTTCAACAAACTCTCTTATGTCATCAGACGTGACAAAACTCATCTCAAGGTCCATCTGAGTGTGCTCTGGCTGCCTGTCAGTTCTTAAGTCTTCATCCCTAAGACAGATTGCTACTTGATAATACCTGTCAAAGCCTGCAATCATTAGTATCTGCTTGTAAAGCTGTGGGCTTTGTGGAAGCGCGTAAAACTTTCCAGGATTAACTCTTGAAGGAACAACATAATCTCTTGCACCTTCAGGCGTTGATTTCACAAGCATTGGAGTTTGGATGTCAATGAACCCATTAGCGCTGAAATACTCTCTTGCAGCAACCAAGAAGTCATGCCTTAGTTTAAGATTTTTTTGCATGGTTGGTCTTCTTAGGTCAAGATATCTGTATTTTAGTCTTGCATCTTCTCCTGCAACCTTTCGATCATCAATTTCTATTGGAGGAGTTTCTGACTTGTTTAGAATTTTAAGTTCATCAACGAGAACTTCTATTTCTCCTGTTAAAAGTTTAGGGTTGATTAGTCCTTCTCCTCGAAAGCGAACAATTCCCTTTACCTGCAAGACATCTTCTCTGCTTAATCCTTCGGCAATTTTGTGAACATTTTTATTATGAGATGGATCAAAGACAACTTGTGTCAAACCATAGCGATCTCTTAAGTCTATGAATATTACTCCGCCATGGTCTCTTCTTGCATTATTCCAGCCGCACAGAGTTACTTTCTTCTTCACAGCACTTTTTCTTAACTCTCCACATGTGTGTGTTCTCAGCATTTTTTCACCTTTTGTCGTTTTATGTTTTGTTTTTATTTAATATTTTTCCTTTTAGAGCTCTTTCTAGTGTTTTTAACAGCAGTTTAGAATAAAACTGCAACACTTAATTATCATTATTTGTGTTATTATCTAGAGAGAACTCGTTGCAAAATCCAGTCAAGGATTGTTCATGCATAGGTAAAGAGAAGAATAAATAATATATAAAGTTTTGTTTATTGTTTTATTTATGCAGTTTTTTTAGTGCCATCTTAAACCACGAAGTGTAATCATCAGGGTTTTTTAATATGTCTTTTTTCAGGTCAGAAATGGATATCAACTTATAATCCTCAACTTCTTGCAAATTTATGTTTGGTGTTTTGTCTGAGAAACCTACAAAAACATGGTCGAGTTCATTTTCAGTCAAACCATTGTCAAATTTCGCTTTGTATAAAAAACTAAATTTTTCTTTTAGCTCACAGTCAAATCCCATCTCTTCTTTTAATCTTCTGTGAATGGCATCTTTTAACTCCTCACCTGGTCTTGGATGACTACAACAAGTGTTAGTCCATAATCCTCCACAGTGATACTTTGACTTTTCTCTTTGCTGTAGTAATAATTCTCCTTTTGAGTTATACACAAATATTGAGAATGCACGATGAAGCTTTCTTTTTATGTGTGCATCCATTTTTTCTTCTATTCCAACTTCTTTGTCGTTTTCATCTACGAGTATAACATATTCAACCACTGTATCTTTCCTCTCTTATTTGTCTCTGCTAAATCACAAAGAATTTAAGACTTCAAACAATAATTTTTCCTTAAAAGCTGGAGCCATGACTTGTAAGCCCACAGGCACCCCATCAATTGTTCCTGCAGGTATCACTCCTGCACATATGCCTGCTAGATTTGCAGGAATGGTAAATGCGTCATAAGCGTACATATCTTTAAAGGATACTTTCTCACCTATTTTGTGAGGTAGCTTTGGAGTTACAGGAGTTATAATCACATCCACTTTTTTGAATGCTTCTTCTAAGTCTTTTGCTATCTCTTTTTTTGCAGCCAAGCTTTTTCGATAATATTGACCACCATACTCTGCACGAGATATTTCTCTTCCGCCAAGAATCCTTCTTAACACTTCTTCACCACAAGAGTTTTCTATCTTCTCTCCATATCTTCTCCCGTCAAACTTCCTTGTTCCTGAGAAGAATTCAACATATACAAGCGGATAGTATGTTTGAACTGCTAATTTTACGTGTTTCAAATCAACATTTAATATGTTTGAGTTAGTCTTCTTAATTAATTCAGCTACTTTCTTCATTATCAATTCATAGATTCTCTTATCTACACATAAGCTTTCAAAGTCTTTGCTCAGTCCAACTTTAAGATTTTTTATGTTCTTAAAACTCGAGTACGAATCCGTTTTTTCTTCATAAGTTGTTGAGTCTTTATCTGATTTTCCAGCGATTACTTCAAGCATTAATGCAGCTCCATAAACATCCTTGCAAAGAGGGCCTATCTGATCTAAGCTCATGCTTAAATCTACAAGACCGTATCTTGAAACTCGTCCGTAACTTGGTTTTATTCCAACAACTCCACAATGAGATGCAGGGTTTCTAATGCTTCCACCAGTATCTGTTCCTAGCGCAATATCACAAAATCCCGCTGCAACAGCAGCTGTGCTTCCGCTGCTTGAACCACCAGGAATCCTTCCTTTAGCCACTGGGTTTTGTATTAGACCATAAGCACTTGTTTCACCTGAGCTTCCGCATGCAAACTCATCCATGTTAGTCATACCTATAATTATCCCATCTTCCTCTTTTATCTTTTTTATAACGTCTGCATCATAAGTTCCCACATACTTTTTCAGTGTTCTTGAGGCACAGGTAATAGGCATTCCCTTAACATTTATGCATGATTTTACAGCTACTGCAAGACCTGCAAGCCTACCAACTTTTTTGTTCTCGCGTATTTTCTTATCAACAATTTTTGCCTGTTCCAAAGCTTCTTTTTCTGCTACATAGATAAAAGAATTTATTGATTTATCTTCTTTTTTTATCTTTTCAAGGAATGATTTTATGTTATCAACTGCTAAAAGCTTTCTTTCCCTTATTAATAACTGTTTTTCTTTAATGTTCATTTTCTTATTTGTTCCTTATTTCTCTATTCTTTTTCTTTTTTCTTTATCTCGTTCCAAAGTTTTGATTCTTCTTCTTTGGACAATTTTTTTCCTGTGAATATCCATGGTTTTCTTCTCTTTAATTTCTCCATTGCATCGTTTATCACTTCTTTTCCTGAGAATAGTTTTTGTTCTTCAGCAATAACTATCATAAACAGTAAGTCCCAGAGTGCATCTCCAAGCTCTTCTCTTAAATTCTTAACATCATCATTTTCTAGTGCTTGCTTTATTTCAAGCACTTCTTTGTACAACTCTTCTGCTCGTTCTTTCATGGAGTGTTCTCTTGACCACTCAGAGTTTTTCCTATCAATCTTTAGCGACTCGTATAATTCTTGAAATTTTTCTTTCATTTTATTTTAACCTTTAAGTTTGGAGCAATATCTTTTTCTTTTTTAATGTCAACATATTTTATGTCATCAAAAACGTCTGGTTCAGTTACTCTTGGCTCTCCGTTTATTATTCTTGCTTTGAATTGATGGCTTTTAACGGTTTTTCCCAAAAACTCGTAAATGATTGGCTTTAACTCTTCAATTATTTTAACATCACAACCAGTCTCTTCTTTTGTTTCTCTAATCGCTGCTTGTATTGGTGTCTCACCAAGGTCAATCTTTCCTCCAGGCAGCTCCCAGTAGTTATGTTTAATTCTATGCAGCAAAAGAGTTTTGCCGTCTTTTTCTATTCTGCAACCAGCCAATTCTTTCATCTTCACTAATTCATTCATATTCACCAGCTCTTCTTCTCTGCAACTATGAATCCTTTTCTCTCTTTTGGAGCATTTTTAAACATTCTTTCCCTAAATTCGCTTTCGCAATCATTTTCAAAAGATTCTCTTGTCTGAAATGTTCGCTTCGTACCAAATTCTTTTGTAAGCTGTATCTTATCAAGCTCTTTTATGAACTCATCCATTATCTTCTTTGCTTCTTTTTCTATCTTTTCTTGATCCATTTTATTCATTTTATCAGTTCTTTAATTATTCTGTTGACTTTGTCAGGAGTGGCTTTTCCTTTTGTTTTAGCCATGACTTGTCCAACGACTGCGTTTAAGGCTTTTTCATTTCCTTTCTTGAAATCATCCACGGCTGCTTGTTTTTCTTTTATGGCTTCTTGACAAAGCTTTTTTAGTTCCAAATCATCAGAAACAGACTCTAAACTGTGTTGTTTGACATATTCTTTGATGTTAAAATTCTCCTTGATAAACTTTGATAACAATTCTTTTAAAACTACTGGCGACACCTCTTTTTTTTCGAGAAGCAAAAACCAATCTATCAAATAACTAACGTCTATGTTAACATCATCATAATCCATGTTATTATCATTTATCGCTGCAATAACATCTCTTCTAAACCATCTGCTTGCAAAGACTGGATTAATTTCTTTTATCACTTTCTCAAATAACTCTGCAAGGACTAGTTCTGAGCTTATAGTTTTTGCATCAACTTCATCAATTCCCAAACAAAGGTATTTCTTGTATTTTTCAGATGGTTTTTCAGGAAGCTTTGAAGCTATTTCTTTTACAAGTCCTTCATCAACCTTTATCACAGGCAAGTCAGGCTCTGGAATGAACATGTAGTCTTGAGCAGTCTCTTTACTTCTCATAAATATGGTTTCTCCGCTATTATCATCATAGGTTCTTGTCTGCTGAATGTTTTTGTGTTCTCTTCTTTGTCTTTGCTCCTCGTAGTTTATCGCTTTTACAATGTTGCTTATCGAGTTGACGTTCTTAACCTCTGTTCGCACATATCTTGGAGCTATCGAAACGTTAACATCGGATTTTATCCCTGCTTTTTTATCAACTGCCCTTATATATGAAAGAGTTGTAAGAAGGGTTTTTAACCAATGTTTAACCTCTTCTGCTGATTTAAAGTCTGGCTTTGTGACTATTTCAACAAGTGGAAATCCTGAACGGTTATAATCAACATTGCCAGTCAAGGGGTCCCACCGAGCAGGATCTTCCTCTAAATGTACTTCTTCAATCCCTATTCCTAAAAAATCTCCATTCACCCCTACTGGAAGGCCAAAGCTCCCACTCATAGTTCTCTGATAGCCTGAAGGCAAGTCTGGCCAAGAATAATGTTTTCTTTGAAATAACAACTTATTGTTTATCTTGCATCCAAGCATCAGACCAACGGCTATTATTTTTTCCACAGCCTCCTTGTTTGGAAGCATTGGCTTTGAACCTGGTTGAGAAGTACAAATAGGACAGATATTGGTGTTTGGCTCAGCTTCATGAACTATCTTACAATTGCAGAACAACTTTTTAGTGTTTGTCATGTTGAGATACCCGTGTATCTCCAAACCAATCTTTAAATCCCCCATAAACGTGAAAAAATAAGAAAGAAGTTTATATAATTTACTATAAAACCCGCTATAAAATTTCGACTCTGCAAGGGGCTAATCGTTTAAAAGTTTCAGCGTCAGTGGTAGTTCCTACGATTGAGCCATAATGCATTGGTATTGCTAATTTGGGATTTATTAGTTTGCAGGCTTGTGCAGCTTCAGTTGCTGTCATCACGTAAGTCCCTGACACTGGTAATAAGGCTACATCTATGTCTTTTAAGTCAGACATCTCCGGTATCTTGTCAGTGTCTCCTGCATGGTATATCCTCTTGTCATTCACTGTGATTATAAAGCCCACCCAATTATTTTCCTTAGAATGAAAAGGAATGCCTGGACTTCTAAACTTATCAACATTATAAGCAGGAACAACCTCTATTTCAAGCCCTAACAGCCTCACCTTGTTTCCTGGCTCCACAAGAGTTATATTTTTTACATCTAAACCTGACAGTTTACTCTGGCAATCTGCAACAGTTATTATTATAGTGTTTTGGTTTGATACTTTTTTCACATCATCTATGCTGCAATGATCATAATGTTCATGCGTTATCAACACTAAATCTGCTTTCTCAGACTCTGATTCTAACTTGAAAGGATCAATATAAACAACTTTGTCAGCTTTTATCTTAAAACCATCATGGGCTAATTTTGTTATAACTATGCCTTCATAATTCATAAAAACAACACCTCCGATTAGTTTTAGAAAACAGTTGACTTATTTTAAATTAACCTTTTTGCAAATATTTTTTTGTGAAGTTTTCATATCAATAACTAATCCAATAACTAATCAAAACATTTATATATTAATCAGCCAATAATTAATTGAATATGGCTCAAACAATGTTAGGAGGAGCACTCTCATTCATGAATGATTTAGGAATTTATGATGTAGTCCTCCCGTTCTTGCTGGTTTTTACGATAGTATTTGCTATTTTAGAAAAGACGAAGATTTTTGGCGTTGAGGATTTTGACGGTCATAAAATAACGAGGAAAAACATGAACGCAATGACTGCGTTTGTCATGGCTTTCTTCGTCGTTGGATCTGCAAAGCTTGTCGGGCTAATAAACCAGGTTGCAAGCCAAGTATTTCTTCTAATGCTTTTGTTTGTATTATTCTTGATGCTTGCAGGAGTGCTTCAAAAGGATGGAGAATATGAGTTAGCATCTGGATGGAAAAAAGCGCTTATGGGAATAGCATTCACAGTTATAGTATTAATCTTTTTAAACGCAATAGGTTGGCTTGAAGACATCTACGAGTTCCTAACAAACTATTGGGATACGCAAGCAGTCTCGACAGTCATCACATTAATATTCATTGGATTATTCATATTTTGGATTACAAAAAGTCCGGCTCCAACTAAAAAAGCTGAAAAAGGTGATTAATTATGGTTTGGAATTTTGAATATTTTATATACAACCTCGACCAAATGGGCGTTGTCGACGTCATTTTGCCGTTTGTCATAGTGTTTACAATAGTTTTTGCAGCACTGCAAAAATCGCTAATTCTTGGAAGAGAAAGCAAAAAGTTCAACATAGTCATTGCTATAGTGATGGGACTGGCAGTAGTCATTCCTCACGTGATGGGAATTTATCCGCCAGAATCTGACGTTGTGGAGATAATGAACTCCGCACTCCCAAATATTTCACTAATAGCAGTTGCATTCATAATGGTCATGTTGTTGCTTGGAATTATTGGTGGAGAGCTTGACTTTGCAGGAAAATCCCTTGGAGGAATAGCTGCGTTCATATCAATTATTGCTGTTGCAGTAATATTCGCCTCATCTGCAGGCTGGTTTAGAATTACTCCAAGATGGCTTCAATGGATATACGACCCTTACACTAGAGATATCATCGTTGCAATACTGGTGTTTGGAGTAATCATCTGGTTCATTACAAAGGATGATACAAAAGTAAAAAATAAAGAGAAAGGATTCATGCAAGAATTATCAACTATTTGGAAAGGACCAAAATAAATTAAAACATATAAAACACACATGAAAAGGAAGTGAGACATAGATGGCTACTTTTTTAGATATTGGAATAGTAGAGAATTTTAGCATAGTATTTGTATTCATACTAATATTTACAATAATCTATGCACTCCTAGAATACAGTAAACCATTTGGAAGCGCCAATAAAGGACTGCACGGACTAATAGCTATTGCAATATCCTTCTTGTTAGTAATCTCAAAAGCAGCCGTTTTAATGATTAATTTCATGACTTCTTGGTTTGTAGTATTATTCTTGTTCATCGTATTCTCGCTCTTTGCAATAAGAATATTTGGAGTTTCAGAAAGCGACACTGTAGCATTAATCAAAAACACGCAGTTATACCCTTACTTGATAGTGTTAATAGTAATAATTGGAATTGCAGGGATTGCATCAGTCTACGGACAATCACTGCTTGAGAAAGGAACTGGCGTAACACCAAAGAATGTTACCGACGGAGATTTAATACCATCAAACATAGATGGTGGGTCAACAAAGACGACTAGCTTTGGAGAAAACGTGCTAAACACATTAGTCCATCCAAAAGTTTTAGGCTTCATAGCAATAATGGTTCTTGGAACTTTAACATTGGCATTCTTAACAAAGCTCACATAAAAGTTTTAAGGAGCTTTCTTCTTCAAAGAGTCAGAAATTCTAGATAATGTATTAACATTCTCAGTGAATACTGGGAGGACCTTTGAGAAGACTTTCTCCATGGCCTTTACTTCAGCTCCAACAGTTAAAATATTCTTATCATACTCGCCAATCTTTCCAATAACTGCTTGGTGAAGCTTATCAAACTCTTCTTTTAAATTAAGAAAGTCTTGCTCCATAGAACTAATTTTTGACTCCACCTTGTTCTTCCAGCCAATTATCCGATTTATATCCTTGACAAGTTCAGTCCATTTCTCCTCTATGATAGATTCGACAAGCTCTTCAACGCCTGAAGCTCCTGGTTGTAGTTGAGAATCATCCATTCCTTCGTGAGGTTGATGAATGGGTGGCTCTTGATTGTATGGAGTTTGATAATCAAAATTCTGCTGTTCTGCTGGTTGTTGTGGTGCTTCTTTAAATTGTGCCATTTGTTCTCGCCTCGTTTCCTGCGGATTAACCCCGTTAGCTGCAGGAACCATATCCGCTTGGTTCATAGCTTCAAAGATTTGAGCTGATGAAAAGCCATCCCTTTGAAGTGTTTGTATTATTTGATTATTAGTTATTCCCTGCCCCCTCATCGAGATTACTTGGTTGATAGGAATCTCTGACTTTGAGGATTTATTATTCCCAAATAAAGCCATTTTTACAAATATTTAATATGATATATTTATATAAATCTTCTTATTTATTAGCAATATACTTATTAAACTCATCTCTCGTGACAAAGTTCATAGGCTGCCACAAATCAACATATCTCTCCACAACCTTAAAATCTGACTGCTTAACAGATTTATCAAGCTCTGATGACATCATCAAAAGATTATCATTTATCTCCCCAACAGACCGCTTTATATCCAAAAAATCCTTGTTTAAATCCTTCATCTCAACTCTTATTTCCCTCTCAAAATTTAAGAAATTCTCATCAGACATATCATTTTTCTTACGCAGATTAGTATACCGCTCCTCAAGAACCCTTAGTCTTGAGCCAAGACTCGTGACTCTCTTTGTCAAAGATTCAAAAGGAGAATCTGATTTACTTTGATCTCGATTGGTTGCAGGGATTTGCTTTGAGAAGTCTTGTTCAACCATGTTTTTATAAAAA
The DNA here is from genome assembly GCA_018819065.1 of Nanobdellota archaeon. GTDB lineage: Archaea > Nanobdellota > Nanobdellia > Woesearchaeales. Next base: position 36,675 of record JAHJQL010000017.1, read on the forward strand.
AGTTTATATATAATGGTTCTAAATATACAATATAAATTTTTCGTTTGAGGTGGGATGTTGGCTGAAGAAGACTTATTTTCTTTTGAAATGATGAGGCAGGGCGAAGATAATATCTTAAGAATAAACTGTGAAAAAGCAACCAGGGCACCATCCATTGAAGACGACGAGATTTACATGTCAAAAACAGCTGAGTTTCTTATAGAGAATCCTGGGACGACAAAGATAGTTTTTTCACAAAAGAGAGATTATGAATATGACTATCCGCAGACAGTAATGCTTAACGAGATAGCCCATATATACAACGAGTTGGTAAAGAACAAACGCTTATTCTCGTATGAATCGTTCAAAGAGTATGATGAGGGTAAAAGCCAAGACTCAAAGTATAATGAGATAAGAAATACAGTCTTTAACCTTTTAAAAAAAGACCCTGTGGGTTGCTATGTGGCTTTGAAAAGAATTATGAGAAAAGAACAAATATTAATGGAGAAAAGCTCAGAGCAAACACAAATAAAGGCGCATAAAAATTATCTCAAACTATTAGATTACCTAATAAACATTCTTGAAAATACCAAGTTAATAGCAGTCTTAAAACCATTCACTGCCGGACACAGAGTAGGCTCAAGAGATATCTACAGGAAAGTCTTTAGTCCAACCATAAAGCCTGATTTTATGTTCACAAAATTAATGGCCACATACCCAAAAGGTGCTGTTGAGCTTGACGCTTACGTTGTAAACAATATGGAAGTGGTGATTTTTGAGCTTCCAGACACTATACAATACTTATACCACATAACCCCGCCAGAATTTAAGCTTGAAGAAGAAAAATACGAGCTTTTAGACCTTGCAAGAAACATAATGTCAGAGCACAAACCTGAAAAACAAGATTTTGTTGACCCACAAAGAATGAGAGAAGTCTTTTACAACGTTGGACATGACTTAATGGAAGAATTAGCCAACTACAAGAATATAAAACTCAGTCTAAAAGAAGTTGATGAACTAACACAGATACTCATAAGATACACTGTTGGCTTTGGACTAATAGAGGTGCTTCTTCAAGATGAAAAGATACAAGACATAACAATTAACAGCCCAATGGGACAAATCCCTATGTTTCTTGTACACCAAGACTTTGGAGACTGCAAGACAAACATAATCCCAACAGTAAATGATGGAGAATCATGGGCTTCAAAGCTAAGACTTATATCAGGAAGACCACTAGACGAAGCAAACCCTATACTTGACACTGAAATTGAACTACCAGGAATAGCAAATTCTAGAGTTGGAGTAATAGCACCACCACTAAACCCGACAGGAATAGCATACGCTTTTAGAAGACACAGAGACAAGCCATGGACTCTGCCACTATTCATAAAAAACGGCATGCTAAACCCGCTGGCAGCAGGGATAATAAGCTTTCTAATAGACGGCAACAGGACACTATTAATTGCAGGCACCAGAAGCGCTGGAAAAAGCTCGCTTTTAGGTTCAATACTAGTTGATATAATGAGAAAATATAGAATATTAACTATAGAAGACACTTTAGAACTCCCAAGTACAAGCTTAAGAAAATTAGGTTATAACATACAACAACTAAAAGTAGCATCAGCACTTTCAAAAGGAAGCTCAGAAGTTCCAGCCGATGAAGGTATAAGAACAACTTTAAGACTTGGAGACTCCTGCCTCATAGTTGGAGAAGTCAGAAGCACAGAAGCAAAAGCACTCTACGAAGCCATGAGAGTTGGAGCACTATCAAACGTTGTAGCAGGAACAATTCACGGCGACAGCCCTTATGGAGTGTTTGACAGAGTCGTAAACGACTTAGAGGTTCCAAGAACTAGCTTTAAAGCAACAGATGTCATAATAGTTGCAAACCCTATAAAAAGCGCTGACGGACTGCATAAATGGAGGCGCATAACCCAGATTACTGAAGTCAGAAAAACGTGGGAGGACGACCCATTAAGAGAAGGAGGGTTTGTTGATTTGATGAAGTACAACTCAAAAACAGACCAGTTAGAGCCAAGTGATGAGTTGATAAACGGTGAGTCAGAGATACTAAAAGCAATAGCTGGAAATGTCAAGGAATGGGCTGGCGACTGGGACGCTGTATGGGACAACATTCTTTTGAGAGCAAAAATAAAAGAGCTAATTGTAGAAACAGCCAAGAAAGAAAACAACGATGAAATCTTAGAAGCACCTTTTGTAATACAAAGCAACGACCAATTTCACAGGATATCAGAACGAATAAGGGAGAAGAAAGGAAAACTAGACTCAAAAATGATTCTATTTGAATGGACTGAGTGGCTAAAAAAAGAGGTTAGAAAATTCAACGATAAAAATGACGAGTGATGACATAGAGCAGTTCAAAGAGAAATACAAGAGCAAACTAAAATCGCAACTAAGGGGAGAAGACCCAGTACCAATAAGCAGCAACGACTATGAAGACTTTAAAAAAGATTATCTTCCAAAACACATGAACTTTTATGAAAAAGGATGTAACTTAGCTGAGAAAATATTTCACATAAAACCTGACAAAAAAAAAATTCCAGAGTATAAAGAAGCAATAGATATCTGCCACTTAAACATAACCCCAACAGGTGCAGCGAGTTTTCCAATACTAATGTTTTTAATATTTCTCCTCATAGGACTTTTCTTTGGATTCCTAATACCATTCTTAGTAGGCGGAAAGCCTAGCATGTTTGTAATAATAATGGCCGTACTTGTCGGATTTGGACTAATAGTTCCGCTTGGAAATCTGCCTTTCTTCTTTGCTAACAACTGGCGTATGAAAGCAAGCAACCAGATGGTTCTGTGCATATTCTACATAGTTACATACATGAGGCACAGCTCAAACTTTGAATTAGCGGTTGACTTTGCAGCTGAACACTTAGCCCCACCATTATCAATAGACCTAAAAAAAATTGTCTGGAACATAGAGACTGGCAAATATTCAACAATAAAAGAATCCATGGATGAATACCTAGAGACTTGGAAGAAGTGGAACATGGAATTTATCGAGAGCATGCACTTGATAGAATCATCACTTTATGAAAGCTCTGAGAGTCGAAGGCTTGATGCACTTGACAAGTCACTAACAGTCATGCTTGATGAGACTTACGAAAGGATGCTTCACTACGCACAAAACCTAAAGTCGCCAATAACAACTCTTCACATGATGGGAATAATCCTCCCAATACTAGGACTAGTAATACTGCCGTTAGTCGTCAGCTTCATGCCAGAAGTGAAATGGTTTCACTTATTCACGCTTTACAACATCTTACTTCCGGGAGCTGTGTTTTACATGGCAAAGCAAGTGCTTTCAACAAGGCCAACAGGTTATGGAGAAACTGACATATCAGAGATTAACAAAGACTTAAAAAAATACAGGGACGTCATAATAAACATTGGTGGAGGTCTTGAATTAAGAATAAAACCAATCATTATATCAATAATAATTATAGTTGGTTTTCTAATAATAGGATTCTCACCACTCATAATGCATGCGATGCTGCCAGAATTTGACTGCAGCATAGGCGACACTTCAAATGGAGTCACCACTTTTAAATGTGAAAACAAGCTCAACCACGCAGACAGTACCTATCAACCAAAATATTATCTTCTTGGATACAGACCTGAAATGATAGAAGGAGGAGCAACAGGCAAAATCATAGGTCCTTACGGTCTTGGAGCAATAATTCTTAGCATGTTTATACCAATAGGTCTTGGGGTTGGAATAGGTTTTTATAATAAGTTAAGATCTCAAAACGTCATAAAAATAAGGGATGAGACAAAGAAATTAGAGCAAGAATTTGCATCTGCACTATTCCAGTTAGGAAACAGGCTAGGAGATGGTTTTCCTGCAGAGATTGCATTTAGCAAAGTGGCTGATGTAATGGAAGGAACAGTATCTGGAGATTTTTTTGAGAAGGTAAGCCAAAACATAATTAGGAGAGGATACGGCGTTGAACAAGCAATATTTGACCCTGATAATGGAGCATTAAAAGATTTTCCATCACCACTTATAGAAAGTTCGATGAAGGTATTAATTGAAAGCAGCAAGAAAGGTCCGCTAGTCGCAAGCAACGCACTAATTAACATATCAACATATGTCAAAGAGATGCATAGAGTAGATGAGAGACTAAAGGATTTAATGTCAGATATTATAAGCAGCATGAAATCACAAATAGCATTTTTAACACCAGCAATATCAGGCATAGTCATAGGAATAACAAGCATGATAACAACAATCCTCGGAAGCCTTGGAGAAAAACTCTCAGAACTAGCAGCTCAAGCAGAAGGAGCATCTACTGGTGGAATACTAAGCATGTTTGGAACAGGAGTGCCAACATTCTACTTTCAATTCATAGTAAGTTTATACGTAATACAAATAGCATTCATCCTAACAATCATGATTAACGGCATAGAAAACGGTGCTGACAAACTAAACGAACGATTCCTGCTTGGAAAAAACATGACTAGAACAGCAATTATATATACGTCAGTAGCATTCGTTGTAGTCATGCTCTTTAATATAATAGCAGCAACCATACTAGGATCAGTAACGAGTAATTTGACTTAAAAGAGGTAGTTTGAACAATATTTAAAAAAACGATTTGTTTTCTATTGGTAAAATGCGCTGTAATGTTAATTGTTCAAAGCCTTTGCTCTATATGGCCGCAGTCTATTCCAACGCTGCAGGCACTCTTCTTAGGACTGATGAAAAAGAGCTAGATACAGATAATTTAGAATCAACACTTGAAAGCTATGGTCTTCCAAGAAAAAATATTGATGAGGCTGTCAAGGGTGGTGAAAGCATCAACTACGTAAACAACATAATTGACAGGCTTAAGGAGAATGGAGACTTAAACAAGTTAAACAATTATTTCTCAAAGATAGGTTATAGAAGAATTGGTGATCCTGATGTTTACGACGCAACCAGCACAAAGCAAGGAGTTGTCGCTTACACTGATGGAAATAATCTGCTCGGGGTGAATTATCAGCTTGAAAAAAGATTAGAGGAATTAGTTGCTGATAGTTACATGTCTGAAGAGATAGCTGAGCATTACCTAATTGCTCATGAGTATGTGCACCGTGCGCAGCCTGATAGTGTTAAGAGTAACGTCTTAGTTGCTGAGACTGATGCTGAGATGAGGGTTGCTGAGTACTTCTTGGAAAGAGCACAAGAGGAAAAAGACCCTGTGAAAGCTAACGAATATCAAAGAGGGGCTGAATTTGCGATGAACCGTTTTTACTCAATTCTTGAACAAGCAATAAGAAGAGAGGACGAATAAAACAAATATTATACGTAATAAAATAAGTGCTTTTTGGTTGTGGGTAGGATTCTAGTATACCTTGTCGTGGTGGTTGTAGTCTAGAAGTGTCACAGTTTTTCTTTCTTCATCAATTTCATACGTTAGAACGAATGATTTGTCTATGTGCACTCTTCTTGCACCGTGCATGTCTCCGCGTAATGGTTTAAAATGTAGAGGGTTCCCAAGGATTTGCTCGATTTTTTTCAGAATAATCTCCATCTGCTTTGGGCTCTTCTTTGATAGTTTGGAGAATATCTTATCCAGCTCTGGCTTTGTTTCAAGAGAGTACATTTATTGTAACCCGTATCTTTTCTTGAACGCATCCAATCCGCCTATGTGAATGGATTTTTCTTTTCTGATTTTATTTAGTTTGTCAAGATATTCTTTTCTAGCCTCTGGCTCTTCCTCGACAACGGATTTCATGAAGAAGTCTATTTGTTTACTCATACTTAGCCCGCTCCCCTTACAGTATTCAGAGAATTTCTTGTAAGTCTCCTCTTCCACGTTGAATGATTTTATGCTCACAGGTATCACCTTGTTTAATGTTATATAAGATTATTCAATATTATTTAAATTTTGCGTTTTTGAGTCCTGCCCCAAGCCCAAAACTCTTCGCCAATTCATAGCTCGTCCCTCACATACGTTCAGGAGAATATAACACCGATTATATTCAATCGTCGTGTAAATTTCTTAGTAAGGGGCTGGCTCTTAATATTACTTCAAGTCAATTAGAACTTTTCGCTACATTTAAATAATTCATATAATAAATAGAATAATTATGAAACAAAAAATACTGATGATATTTTTAATGTCTATAATGTGTGTTTCAATAGTGTCAGCAACAACATTATATGATTTTAAGAAAGATGCTGACGCCTATATTATTTCACAAGTGGGGCAGAAATACTTTAATGATAATTTTGAGTATTTAGGTGATAAACCCTATCCAGAAGATACGCCAGACAGCAATATGCGAATTACACAATATAATCATAAAATTGTAATTGGTGATTATGCAGAAGATGTAAAAGTGACTGTATGGTTTAATTTTAAGGATGGAATTTGGGAGATTGGTAACGGATATAATACCCAATCTGAAGAATTACCTGATTGTATTTCTGATACTACTAAATGTATGCCTTTTGAAATAACAAGGGAAAAAGCCATTGAAATTGCAAAAGAAAATGGTGCTTTTGAAGTTGCAGAAAGATATACTGTTGATATTCATTATTTTTATGGAGATATTCAATCTTATGTTTGGGATATTACAACTTTTGAATCTGCTGTAAATGGAAAAACTGCAATTATTGATTTAAACACTGGAAAATTAATTTCAATTGCATGGTGGACTTCACTTGAAGTTGAAGCAGAATATAAAGATGCTACACCATTAAATAATCAACAAACTCCGATAACTACTCCTTCAAACACAGATCAAAAGACACAAGATAATTCATCAAATACTTATCTATATTTGATTGTTGGTGCAGTTGTTTTGATTGTAATATTTTTTGTAATTCTATTTATTAAAAGAAACAAGAATAAAGTTTAACGAGCCAGCCCAAATAAAATATAGACACGACGACTTTGATTTTTTGCCTTCGGCATCGTTGCACTAAAATTTCGTCCTAAACGTTATCTTCGAAATGTTGGTTGTTAAAACAGTCATCACACATACTATTATGCCAATCTTTGTTATGAGCTGAGATTTGTTTATTGCATTTTTTGCAGTTATAATTCATATCTTCATCATGTTTTTTATGGAATGTTTTCATTTTCTCTTGAATATCTTTGGGTCCTAAAGTTTCGATGAAAGCTCCGTCTTCCCAAAGTTCATCTTCATCATCTTTCAAGTTCTCTTCTTCATCCATTTTAGTACCTATTTTTATCAAAGTTGTCTGGAATTGTATAATCTTTATTGGTCAATTTTACAGTAACAATCCTACTTGTTCTGAATTTTCTGATAGCTTTTCTCAAATGGCAGTAGCCAATGACATATTTTCTTGTTTTATGGTAAACATCAATTTCTCTTTTTCTTGTTTCAGCAGATGCCATATCAAAATAGCCAATTTCAATTGTTTTTTGATTATTAAAAGCGTTTTCAATCTTTCTGTAAGCTAACTCATTAATTTCATTATTGAATGTGTCATATCTTCTCCTCAAGATAGTTTTCTTTGTTTTCTCGTTTTCCTTTTTTGGGAGTGATTTTTCTATCTTTTTTATGATTACCTTTAAACCTGTTCTATCGGCAATTTTTTCATCATAATGGTCTAATTCCCAATCTTCTGAAGGATTTACAATTAATCCTTCATCAAACACTTTTAAAATCTGATGTATTTGTACTGCTTCTTTTGTTGATAAGTTTATGGAAATATTCATTTTGTGGATGATTATTTACTCTTGTCTTGTAATTTCTTCTTTGTTTCAGGTTCAGCCAAATAGCTCTCTCTTGATGTAACAGGACGACCTAATTCTTTCTCTGTTTCTTTTCGTGCATTGCCTGCTACTCTTCCGCCCCTTTTGGCAGCACCTTCAACTTCTTCATAACCTTGTGCATCTTCTTTTCTCGTGATTTCAGTGGATACTCTTTCTCCTAACATTGAAAATATTAACTCTAAGTCATTCATATGATCTCTCAGATTTTCTCTTTTTAATCCTTTGAATTTCTTATATTCGCTTGGAGTCATGCCAAAAGTGGCTTTTGATATTTCTGCTGTGAGTATTGCATAATTTCTTTCTTCCAAAACGCCTCTTTTTTTCCATTACATAAAAATCATAGATTTTTAGGTTGCCAGAAAACAATGTTTTCTGAGCACATCTGTTAATTCATCTCTTATAGCAATACCTCTAACTCTTTTTTCTATCCAGTCATCAGAATATCCCTTTGCTTTGTATAGTTCTCTCATTCGTTTTTGGGCAAGTTCAGGATTCTCTATTTCCTGCACTCTCTGATAACCTACTTCTGCGAGCCATTGTTTGAAAGGCTTTGCTTTTTTAGATGGAATAGATTGTATTATCCTAAAAGCGTTTTTTGTATTGACACAATCAGTAAGATAGGATTTACCATCAGCAGATACTAATTTCAGTTGTCCGATTTTTGCGGACAACTCAAACCCTTCTTCAGTAAGCCTTTTTTTCAGGTCAGACCAGTATTTCCTTGCTCTTCCAGTTTCTGTCAATACTTCTACAATGTCAACTACTGAAAACCACCATTCATCATTAAACCAAGTCCTTCTAATCTCCTTGCCTTGAAATACCACTAATGCTTTATCAAATTTAGACATTTTTCCCATTACTAATATCTGCTTAAATAATATATCCTACAATAATCCTAAAATAAATTGTAATATAAAGAATTTTCGGTTAAAAACGCATAATTATTCGATAAATAATTTCTTGTTACAAACCAGATGTTTGTGATAGTATATTACTAGTTGGGATACAAAAAAAGGTACCCAAAATTAAACTAATTTTAGTACCAAAAAATATACTTTTTTGTGTACCTTAAAAGGTACCACATTTTAAGACAGGCGAGAAATCACGTATAACTAGGACAAGATATATAAATCTAAGCATCCATTTTTATACTATGGGAGCTGAAACGTCCGTTTCGCAAACTACTCCTTAAAAAACAATAATTAGAATCGCAGAAAAACCATTTTATCGACGAGAAGAGATATTCGAAAAAGACGTCTTACACCGTTTATATTCAATTCAGAAAAAACGTCTTTATTTTTATTGGTTTGGGGCTCTCTCGTAGACTTCATCGTGATGCCCAAAGTCAACAAACGAAATTGTATCAGATTCTTTTAGAAATTTGAATACAAGCACAAAGTGTCCTAGATGAACTCGTTTTCTGTCTTTCATGTCATATCTTAAATTCTTGTAATGTTCAACATCTTTGGAAGTTATTACTTCTTCAATTTTCTTCAGAATTCGTTCATACATCACTTTGTCTTTCTTTGAAAACTTGTTGAGAATGTCTTGTAAGTAAGGCTTTATCTCATAATGTCTCATACTTTGTCCTCAATAATTTTTCTCAACTCAGCCATATTCTTGAACTTTATGCCTTTCTGCTTCTCGATTTTATTCAACTTCTCAATGTACTTAGGTCTCAAAGCAGGCTCTAAAATATCCTGTTCATAACGCTGAGCCATCACTTCAATAGCCTCACTCTTATCCTTAAGACCAAATTGAGCTTTCACAATATTCAACACTCTATTCGTATCATCATCAATCTTTATAATTGCCTGAACCATAATATCACCTTAACATGATATTAATTCGGTATTAATATATAAATTTTTTGATTCTACAAGCCCAAAACCAAACTATTCTCAAATAAAAAGGTGCTTCGCACTGTAAGCGTTTTTTCTGAACTCTTCGCAAAGCTTCGATTTGCTCGTCGTCTCATCTCTGTTCAACCCAGCTCTTAGCTTGCTTTCGCTCGCAGAAGGAGCTCCATGAGGAACCGAAAATATAACAGTGATTAAGCGACATATTACTCGGGGGCACTTTAGATTATATTGAGGCACTCTTAATAGAAAACTATAAGAAAGCAAAGCTTATTTTACATTATATGGAATCAGTTTTCAAACAAAGAATAGGTTTTAATGGAGATTTGAAAGAAATCTCAAAAGACATTTGTAGAGATTTTAATCTTGGAGACTTTGTTGATTGTAAAATAATTCTCACAGGTTATGAAGATTTCAATTTCTCTTTAGAAACCAACAACGGCAAATTCTTTGTAAAAATATTCTCAAATGAAAGAACAATTGATGATTGTAAAAGAAATGTTGATGTAATCGTAAAGTCATTAGAAGTCGGCGTTTTTGCCCCTAAATTATACAAATCAAAACAGGGATATTTACATCTTCTGTATATTGATCAATCAACATTAAGAATTTGCGTTATGGATTTTATTGATGGTAAAGATTTCTTTACTTCTAAAGCAGCAATCACTCATGAAGACATGCTTTCATTAGTATGCCAAGCATCTTTAATTAACTCAATAAATATTGAACCAGCAAAAATTTATGATTCATGGGCGATTACTAACTTTCTTCTGGAATTTGAAAAGAAAAGTCAATACTTAGAAAAAGAAGATTCTGACATTATTAAACCCCTTGTTGAAAAATTTAAGAATATCAAAATCGCATCATTACCTCACTGCTTTGCACACGGGGATATAATCAGAACTAATGTTATAAGAGATAAAAATGATAAGATTTGGATTGTGGATTTTTCTGTTTCAAATTATTATCCTCGCATTCAAGAATTAGCAGTGTTGGCTTGCGATATCTTATTCAATAGAGATAACAAAGAAGAAAGTGAACAAAATCTTAAAGATGCTTTAGAAGAATATCAAAAAACGATAAAATTGACTACAAGAGAAATTGAAGTTTTACCAACTTACATTAAACTTGCTCATGCCATGCATGTATTATGTGCAACCTATGAGAAGAAAGCTAAAAAGAATGATTCTAAAGAGAATGAATACTTTCTCAACATTGGAAAGTCTGGATTAAGACAAATAAATTAAAATCTCTTTCTAAGAGTGCCCAAAATAGTATGATAAATGCGAAATGTATTTGCCGATGAAGTGCCCCCTGCGTCATACGCTGCGGAAAACTAAAGTTTTCCTTGCCCCTCACCCAAAAAAAGGCTCGGGGGAAACTAACACTGATTATATCCAAATGTTAAAAATGCTATAGTTTAAATAAAGCAGTCTCTTTCTAAATGATATGTCCGAACAGGGTTATGAAATATATAAAACAAAACCAGATGAAAATCAAAAATTCCCTCATATAGTACTCGATCAAGTGGGAGTAAAGTTTTACGATGGTCCTAATAACTCTGGTGAAACGGGAGGTTATTGTCATCCGAACTCAGATAGAGAACCCGATCAATTGGCAAAAATTATTGATACAATAGTTTATGATAGATTGTTAAAAAGAACAAATTTAAAGAATTCTCCCATCAATTCAATAAAGGTATTTCTTGAAGACCCAAGTTGGGACGAGACTGCAACAAAATTATTAGAACTAAACGATAGTCGAGCGTTTTCAACATCTCGAAAATCCTAAAAATCTCGTTAATCCTTTTTATGAATTTTCGGTTTTTTCTAGCGAAAAACGAACATAACACTTTTTTTAGAAGGAAAAAAAAGAAAAAAAATCAGCAAGACTTACATCTTGCCAATTCTAAACATCTTAGTTCCACAAGTTGGGCAGATTCCCTTAACACAGTCTCTACCATTAGCCATTTTACTGGCTTTTGCGTCTTTCATAGTCCTTTTTGACTTGCACTTGACACAATATGCTTCCACCATTCTAGTACACCTCATATTTTTTAATGAATTATTAGGAAAAAAAGTGGGGACACCGGGACTTTCACTTACGGCTTCGAATTGCAACGCAATTCCTTCGCCCGAAGGGAAGGATTTCGTCGTCAAGGTTCTCAAAAAGCGAAGCTTTTTGGCACCTCAAAAACGATTTCTCGTTTTTGTTGGGGCGAAACCGTTGTTTTGAACCCGGGACCACTAGATCTTCAGTCTAGTGCTCTCCCAGTCTGAGCTATGTCCCCGAAAAAACATTAAATTTTAGTTATTGTTCCTTTTCTTCCAGCAGTTAACTGTAAGCTTCCCTGCCATTCATTTACATAGCCATCTTTTAATTCTATCTTATCACCAACTTTGACTTGGTCTATTTGTTCGTTCCACAAAGTCATAGTGACTTCTCCAGTTTCATCCTTTACTTTCGCGTTTGCAACTCTTCCAGGAGTTCCAAATTTCTGAAATTCTCTGACTTCGCCAATTTCAATCACTTCGACTTTGACGTTGACATCTCCTTTTTTTGGTTTTAAATCACTTATTTTCATTGTAATACTCGAGAAAATCGGTGACTATTTAAAGTTTTTTGTTAAGCATGACAAATGTTTGCTTGTTATAAATTAAAGCTTTTAACGTTTCTTTTAAATCAGAGATTTTCACCCTTACTTGGTTTTCAGTATCCCTATCTCTTATTGTAACATCCTTCTTTTCCAAGCTATCAAAATCAACTGTTACAACGTAAGGAGTTCCTTCTTCTGATGCCCGCAAATACCTCTTACCTATTGATCCTTTCTCGTCGTATTTGCATAGGAATTCAGCATTTAAATCAGTAAATATTTTTTCTGCAAGAGCAGTTAATTCTGGTTTTTTTAGCAATGGATAAACTGCGACTTTGAAAGGGGTAAGTTTAGGTGAAAGCTTTAATATAGTTTTTCCTTCTTCTTCGCTTTTCTTATCATAATTTAAGTCTAAAACTGCAAAAGTCAATCTTCCTGTTCCAAATGCTATCTCCAGTATGTGTGGTATCTTCTTTTCATTGGTCTGTTCATCTAAGACTTCCATGTTTGTCTTTGAGAATTTTGCGTGTTGTTTTAAGTCATAATCAGTCCTGTCATGCACTCCACAGATTTCTGTCCATCCAAAACTGTTTAAGTTGACTTCCACGTCCCAAGCATCATCTGCGTAGAATGCTTTTTCATCTGGTGAGTGTTGTGTAAGCCTAATTTTTTCTTCTGGAATTCCAATCTCCAAAAATATCTTATGTGTCAACCAGATCATGTATGCGTAAACCTTGTTTTTTAGAAACTTTCTTTTCATAGCATCTTCTAAGCTAATAGTTTCAGGCTTTTTATTCTTGCTTTGGAGTTCCCAAGCCCAGAAAGTCAGTTTGTCTTTTTGTACATTGTCAAACTTTGGAAAGTTGTTCTTTTGGTCTTTGAATATGAACAGCTGAGCCTCTGCTTGTGTAAACTCTCTTGTTCTAAGAAGGTGTTGTCTTGGGCTTATCTCGTTTCTGTAAGCATTTCCTATTTGAAACACTCCAAAGGGTAGTTTTTTCCTGAAAAAATCGTAGTATCTAAGAAACTCTAGATAAGTCGTTGTTGCAGTTTCTGGCCGGTTATACGCCTCGTTTCCTATGCCCACAACTGTTTTCATCATTAAATTGTGCTGCTCGACTTTTGAGTCAAAGATTGTTTGACAAGAAGGGCATTTAACATTGTTTTTTGATAAGAACGATTCAAAACTAGTTATTTTCTTATCAGGAAATAGTTCTTGTAGTAGTTGCTCTGCTTTAAATGAAGACTTGCATTTCTTACAAGTAATCATTGCATCTGTAAATCCACCAAGGTGACCTGATGCTTCCCAAACAATCTTTGGCATTATTGTTGGGCATTCAACTTCTAAAAAGTCATTTTTAAAGAATACATCCCTAACAACGTTTTCAATGTTGTTTTTCAGCATTTTCCCAAGCGGTGCGTAGGTGTAAAAGCCTGCAAGTCCACCATATATCTCTGGTGTTGGACCCCAGATAAATCCTTTCTGCTGCATAAAAGATATTAATTCCTGCATGAACTGTTTAGTCATAGAGGAGAATAGATTTGTTTTATTTAAAAAGTTATCTTAAAAACCAAATTAACACCACTAGACAGTAGTTAAAAAACGAAAGATTTATAAATATTGAAATCAACAATGACATATGCAAGAACAAATTAAATGGGTTTCTGAAGATGTAAAAAGAATTACGCTAAACAATATTCCATTAGATGAAATAATAAATAAGAGATATAACCAACAAGACGTGCTGTCATTTGCAGCTGATAGAAGCTTAAGAAACCTGCCAGAAGATTATAAAATGCTTACAGAACTTTTAGGTAAAGATGTTGTTTTTTACACGACAGGACTTCAAGTTCTCGCTGAAAAGAATCCGAGAATGCTACAAAAAATAAATGATGAACAAACAAATGAATATACTCAAAAGCAGAGCATAAAATTAGAAGGTGGAAGGGCTGAATCAGACATAACTGCAGGAGTCTTATTAAGTAGTGGTCTTGACAATGGATTTATTAAGATAGGATATCTGGAACCAAAAAACATAGATAAGAAAAACAGGACTCAAAATCTCGATAACATCGAACTAATAATATCAAACATTCTCAAAGGCGACCAAAAAGCAAATTTTGTAAGAATTACCAATAATGGAACATCATTAGATGTAGAACCACTTAAAGAAAACTCCCTTTATTCTGACGCATATTATGGAGAAGTTCCAAAAGACATAATCACTGCAAGATTTATGAAACTAATTGCAGAGGCAGCACATATAACTTATACATTAACAAATGAAATACCAAAAGAAACAATTCATAGAGCCAAACAAGAAAAAATAGCTGAAATTAACAAGAAAAGAGAAATCTCAGATGAAGAAGCGTTAAGTTCTTATCATACATACAAAATAATTAATGCATTTAATCTAAGCGAGGAGTTTAAAGAATTATTTTTGCCAATCCAGACAGGTATGAACAACTATGAGAACAACCACACAGTAATAATCAGCGACAGGTCACCAAAAAATAGAAAGGAAAAGAATTTTGATGGAAACAAGATTGATCAAGCACCATTCACAAGAGAACTGACGTTAATTCTAGATTGTGTCCCCGGGTACTTCAACCTTGAAGAGAGAGCCAACTTAGAAAGATTTGCAAGCATTTGCTATAATAAAACAAGCGATGAACTTGAGCAGGATTTGGAGTATCAAGCATCAAATCACGGGGAGAGGTTTACCAGATCAGTATTAAATGCCAATCACTGCATCAAAGAAGCAGAAAGAATCTACAACACAAAGGGTGGAACACCATTCTTTTTTGAGTATGCAAAAAAATTATCAGATGCAAAAGTGCATTATCAAATGGCAGAAGATTCCATGAAAGTTTTAAACAAAAACAGTGCGTTAGCAGAAGATGACGCTTTAGAAGTAATTGCTATGATAAAAGAAAGTTTTAGTAACAAGCTCAGATTTGTCAACGAGAACGATTACAAGATCGATTTAGAGCTTTACAATAAGATTTCTAGACCGTGGATTGCGGAGTCTGAAGGCCAAAGAGTAAACCCAATATATAGAGATATTTCTCAGAAGCCGATGACAATAAAGCAATTAGAGGATGGTCTGAAATACACGAAGAATCCTTAAGAGCAGACAAAATCAAATCATTAATTTTTTTTCTCGAGTCATAGAATTGTTTTGCTTTAGTCGAATCATAAGAAAAATATATTTCTGTGACGATATACAAATTATCAAGAACCATTTTTGCAATAAGTTGAGTATTTTTAGATATTTTTTTGGGCTTTAAATGAGCAAAAAACTTAAAATCATTGCCAAGTTTTTCAACAGCCCATATAAGTGTATAATTCATAAAAGAGCCTGATAGTTCTGGGTTTTTGTGCATCGCCCGCATACAATAATGCGCAAGCTTATTATTCGCTTGTTCTAACTCAAGCAAATCAGATAAAATAGACTCATCCTCAGTTTCAAGATATTGAACAATTTTTCTAATCTTTTCACGCAGTAAAAAAATCAACCTATTTTGTATGGATTCAAAATCAGAATTATTCATTTCAGATATTGATTTTACGAGCACATAATTCTTTTCTTTTTTTACAATTTCGAACATCGTTGCTTCAACCTTAAGACTTTCTTTTACCTGATTTAGCTCTGACTCATCAGAAAAAAGCACAGTTATTTCATCATAACCCCTCTTTGAGAGATTATCAAATTTTCGACGTGTAAGAGAACCATATTTAGAAGCATCTATTACAACTTTAGTTACTGGAGCAACATAGCTTTCAGGCTTTATCTCAAGCACACCTTTAACAGAGTCTATGTTGAGAATATCACCTTTCTTAAGATTCCACTGCTTAACCCATTTATGCGGAAGGCTAACTCCCAAGCTGCTTGAACTCTGTTGGATGACTTTTCTTTGCATAAAGAAGAAGCCAATCAAGAGAACTATTTAAAGTTTTTGAAAAATAGCTATAATATATATTATATAGTGAAAATCTATATATACTTAAATAATACCACTAACTAATAACAACAAAGGTGATAATATGAATTCAATAAAAAAAATCGCGTATATAACAATGCTCTTCGCAGCGACGTATTTTGCAGGTTGCACAAACAACGATAACAACACACAACCACAACCAGAAAAAGAAGTTGTAACAACAGACACAACTAAAGTATCCGAAGATAAAGAAACAATTGAAGACGAAATAAAACAATATTCAAGAACAATAAAAGTTCCAATAAACGGACAAACATACACTTACACAGAATTCTTCGAAAGCGATTTGCTGATATCAACCGAACTTCAAAAGACGAAAGGAGACACAATCGAGACATACACCGATGTAAATCTTGATTCAATAATAGGAAATCATCCTGATGATAAGTATACAAAATCAAAAGGACGGGGAGAGGGGACGGGACTTGATATCAGAGCGACAAACAACTCATACTATAAATGGGACTTTGACAACACACTCAGAATAGAATATCCTGACTTAACAAAAGAAAGCGCAGAAATAAATGAAGCAGTCAAAAGCAAGCTAGAACAAGAAAACAAGCAATACCAAAAAGCACAAGAAGCAATAGTGGACTATTTCAATCAAGAAATAAAAAATGCGGTAACTAGAGCAAAAAAAACATATAACCAAAAAATAGACGAGAAAGACGGGTTTAAAGTAGAAGCTGAAATCGACAGCCTTAACAAACTAACAATGTATGATGCAGACAGCAGCGGAGTTCTTGGAGACAACCCGGAAGATTATGTTGAACTTGGATACGTCCGATCTGAAGCAAGCGACTATACCCGAATGACAAATGAGAATTTTATGTCTGGATGGGGAGGGGGAGATTATAGCATAAGAAAAGGCGGACATCTATCAAACAAGATAATCTCAAAGGTTCAAGAAGCAATGAAGACAACATTCACAGACATATTCAAGAACTACAAAAAACAATACCAAAAACAAGTAATTGAAAATATAAAGAAGGAGTGAAAATAACATTGTTATTCAAAACAAAAATTAAAAAAACACAGATAAACACTGACGAAGTCTACAACACAATCCAAGAAGGCCTAAAAGAAATGGAATCAAAAGGAATTGACAGGATAACAGTTGCATTGGGCGAAACAGAAAAAAATCCAAATGCCAGTGGTTGGATTGAAATGAACCAAAGTAACTATTATGACTACGAACTTCTAGACTCTGATGAACAAAAAATGGTTGATGAAAAAAAGACATATGCAGTAATGGCATTAGTCATAGAAAACCCTTTTAATGCAGTAAAATACAACGGAAAAGGTATGGAGAATTTCACCAGAACAAGAGTATTTCCATTACTTCCGACTTTAAAGCCAAAATCAAATTTATATTATGTTGTTTCAGGAGGATTCTTAACAGGTGAAGACTTAAAGCAATACGTATCTGAAGTGGTAAAGGCAAATGAAGACTGGACACCTGAGAATTTAAAGAATGTTTTAAATCAAAACATGCAAGAGTATCAAGAAAAAACAAAACAAGCACTAAGAGACCACACAGGACTACAATACAGACTTGAAAAGATGGAAGAAAGAAAACATTCACCTCAAGAAGAAATACTTAACACAATAAAAGAACAGATTTACAAGAAAAATTAAGAAGAAATGAGCCACTCAATCTCATCTGAACTCAAGTCTAATAATTTACTTAATTTTTCTGAATCTTTTTTAAAATAAACCTTCAAATAAGAAACATTTTCTCTTGCTCTCTTGACACTTGTGTGTGTCTTTGCAGCAAGTTTTCTTGCAATAGCAATCTTTTTTGCGTTCTTCTGATTAGCCATCCACATTCTAAGAATTCTCGTAGTTGGCTTAAGAGCGATAAATCCTGGATACTTCTCTTTTTTTGAAAGAGCGATTCCTGCAGATAACAAGTTGTAGCAGTAAACGTAGAAACGATAGTATTGCCAACGCCTAATTCTTCCTTTAAAGACATCTGCAAGAGCTAAATTTGAGAATGCTTCAGCCAAGTCCTCAACTTTAGTGTATTCTTTAGGAAGATTTTCTTCCACCCAAAAAAATATTTGGTCAAGATCTTCTTGAACATCATTAAACGCGTTTATTGCAACACTTGCATCTAACGTCTTAAAAACTCTCACTAACGCATTAGTTATCTTCTCTGTATGATCTCGTCCGTACGCAAGTTCCAAATCACTATTTGTCAACTTACCATTATATGAAAAACTTTGAAGATCGTTTATTGCAGCCCTCAAATCCCCACCCGCAGATCTTGCCAGGGATGTTAGGGCATCTTCATCAGCAGCAATTCCTTCTTTTAAACATATCATCTTAAGATAGCTTAAAATAGATGTGTAAAGCAAAGGGTGATACTCTAGCAATTCGCATTTCTTTTTAAGAGAAGAAATTGATTTAGTATAAGGATCGTTTGCAATGATAACAATAGGAAACGTGCTTTTGTCAATAAGAGTGTTTATCGCGGCAACGCCGCCTCTATCTTCTCTGCCTGCAACACCATCAATCTCATCTATGAGTATAAGCTTCTTCTTTTGAAATAGCGAAGCTTGGTTTATGGCTGCTCCAACCAGCGAATTTATGCTTTCAGCGTTTCGAAGGTTAGAAGCGTTTAATTCTATAAGCTCAAAATCTTTCTCAAAAGCTAAGGCGTACACTGAAGAAGTCTTACCAACACCTTGAGGGCCGTATATTAAGAGTGGTTTAACGCCTCTCTTGTAATTATTAACGTATGATTTCAATCTTTTTATGGCTGTATCTTGTCCTTGTACTTCAGAAAGACTCTTAGGAGTATACTTATTAATCCAAACACTCATATTTAGAAAGGAAGGAAAACCTTTTTTAAAAGCTTTCTACTTAATAGATATACAATCTTCTTTTACCTTGCACTTAGTACACGCGACGTGGACAAGGTCTGAAGAACTAACCTCTAAGTCGTTATCCACGATGTACTTATGCAGTTTTTTTATGTGAGAACAGACCATAAATACTATTAAAGAAATTGTATTTAAAAATCATACGGTTGCCGGGACTTTCATCAGTGAATACTCTTAGCCGCTATGTTTAATGAATAATTGTAAATTGTTTATAAAATTTTATAAACAACAATTTAATCTCAACAAGTACAAAGCAAAACTATTTTCAACTCAAATGCTAAAAATAATGGATGTAATATGGATGTATGAAGAAGGAATGACTGCAAAAGTTATTTCAAGGCTCAAAAACCCTGATCAGAAAGGAGAGTATAGGCCTGATAAAGATGAGATAGTCATTGCTGCTGATAATATCAAATCTGAAGATGATTTTAACATAACACTGGTGCATGAGTTGATACATGCTAGGAATGATTTGTTATATTCAAAAAAAGAGCTAGAAAATGAGGTTGAAAAAGAAGCTTTGAAAACTTATAATTTAAATCCAGGAGTTGCTTTATTTGCAAGACAAATATATAAGATTGATTATAATGGAAAAAATTAGAATCATTCACAAGAGACTGTTTTTTTAGATAAATTTTATAAACGATGAATTATTTTTTACAACAAAGAATTTTTAGAGGATAAAATGCTTGTTGGTGTTGTTGGAAAGGCAAATGTTGGAAAAAGCACTTTTTTTAAGGCTTTAACGCTTGCAGAAGTTGAAATCGCTAATTATCCTTTCGCAACTATAAAGCCTAATCATGGCGTTGGGTTTGTAAAGATTGAGTGTGTGGATAAGGATTTTGGCGTTCAATGCAATCCACGAGAGGGATTTTGTATTAAACACAACCGATTCGTACCTGTAAATGTTATCGACGTTGCAGGTCTCGTCCCTGGAGCTCATGAAGGAAAAGGCATGGGTAATCAGTTCTTAAACGATTTAAACCAAGCAGATGCATTAATTCACGTTATAGACTGCTCTGGAAGCACAAATGAAAAAGGAGAACCTATTGCTGCAGGCACTTATGATCCTGCAAATGACATAAAATTTCTTGAAGAAGAGCTTGACTACTGGTATATAGACATCTTAAAGAAGGTTTGGGATAAGTTTTCAAAGGCAGTTACTCAGACTCAAACAGATGTTGATAAGTCACTTCATAAGCAGTTTTCAGGGCTTGGAAGCAGTGAAGAGATGATTAAAGACATGCTAAAACAGTTGTCATTATCTGAAAAAAAGCTTAAAGATTGGAGTGAAGATGAATTATCATCATTTGCAAAAGCTCTTAGAAAAAGAACAAAACCAATGGTTATTGCAGCAAATAAGATAGACACAACTTCTGCTCAGGAGAACTATAAGCGCCTGAGAGAGCAGTTTTCACACCTAACAATAATTCCTTGCTCTGCAGAGTCAGAATTAGCCTTAAAAGAGGCTGCAAAACACAAGCTAATAGAGTACCTCCCAGGTGAGAAAGACTTTAAAATAATTGGAAGTCCCAACGACAAGCAAACAAAAGGATTGGAGTTTATCAAAAACAATGTTTTAGAGCGATTTGTAGAAGGAACGGGTGTTCAACAAGTATTAAACAATGTGGTGTTTGAATTGTTAAAAAGAATTGCTATATTTCCAGGTGGAATCAACAAGCTAGAAGATCAACACGGAAATGTGCTGCCCGACTGCTTTTTACTACCTGAAAAATCAACGGCCTTAGACTTCGCTTATAGAATACACACAGACCTTGGAAATGGGTTTATTAGAGCAATTGATGTTAAAACAAAGAGGACGGTTGGGAAAGAACACTTGTTAAAACATTTAGATGTTGTAGAAATAATAAGTAGTAAATAAAAAAAAATTATTTCTTCTCTTTTATAAGACCATATTTTAGAAGTATATCCTTATATTTTTGAAAGTCTTCTGACTCTTTAAAGAGCTTTTTATTCTTATCCGAGAGCTTCTCAAGCCAAGAATGTGTTATTCTTAGAACTTCTTTTACATCCTCATCCATGGCTGAAACTAAAGGTTTCTTCTCAAGTGCAGCCTCTAACTCATCATCAAACTCAGCTCCATGACCGCTTTTGAATATGTTGAGCTTATTAAAGAAAACAGCCAACAAACCAGCTTTTTTCTCCTCAACAGCTTCTTCCATTTCTTCTAATGCAGCTTCCTCGTCTTCAAGTGCTTCTATATCTCCTTCAAGCTCTTCAAACTTCTTTTTTTCTTCAGGCGTCAAATCATCATCACTCTCCACAGCGTATCTTCTTTTCCATCTAAAAAGCTTCCTTAAAAAGGAAGGCTCTTTATACTCTACATGAATCTTACTTTGTGAGAACTTAGGAACTTTTTCATTAGAAGGTTGCTTAATAAATGGAAGTCTGTCCATAAAACTCTTATAGTTCCTCTTCTTTAAATCTCCAATATAACGATCTAAGTCTTGATTAAAATCTTTCTGAGTAATAATTACCACCCTTTTAAAATATTATGCTAAGCCGATATGAAGTGAAACAGTATATAAATTTTTTTGTTATAAAAAAAATGAGGTTAAAAAAAAGGTGGGGACGGAGGGATTTGAACCCTCATCTGACGGTATCTCCACGAATGGACTCCTTTAAATCATCGGCGAAGCCTCATCGCTCCAAGTACTGGAGCCGACCATTCTAGCCAGGATGTACCCATTTTTGTACTAAACAAAAAGGTTTATACTACGCCCCCAACTAACAATACAGAAAAAGTTTTTATATTTAAAGTTAACTTCTTTTTTTCCTTGCAACTGCTCTTCGCTCGTTAAAATCCATTCTTATTCGTTTATAACCAATTATCGCAACGAAGATGAATGCTATGAACACTAAGAACCAATTAGCATAGAAGCAAAGCTTATCATAAGCCTGAGAAAGTGTAAACTTATCCCTTCTTACAACTTCAAGAGTTATTCTTGGGCTTAGAGTGAACGCGTCGTGGTTGTCTACTGCCAGAAAAGAGACATTAGTCACGCCGTACCATCCTTGTTTTGGCATGAATACCACTTTATCTATTGTTATATCTACATTTACAAATTCGCTTGAGTCTATGAGTGACAAGTTAACTTTGTCTCCTGCATCAGGGTCAGAAACAAAGGATGATTTTTCAACCTTGAAAGCTTTATCCTGAGCCCAGATATAATGAGTTGAACTAGCTTTTGAATAATCTATTAATGGATTTAGAACTGGTGGGCCTATGAAGAAGTAAACTATCCAAAGCAAGATTCCTAGTATTACTAAAAGCAACACTAAGAACAAGATGAATTTTCTCTTATTAAGCCAACCCTTCTTCTTCACAAACTTAGCAACAATTGCTAATATTATGATTGCAAATATTAATAGTACAGTTACGAATCGGCATGGTTTTTGCGAGAAGTAAAGATATAGCTTGACATAAACAGGCTTGTCTTTGAGACTGACAATTATATTGTTTTTATATTCAAAATCGTTGTCAGACTTTATTGTTAGGTCAAGAGTATAATCTCCAAATGGAGTTTTATCAGTGTGATTTGATAATAGTAGGATTTCTTTTGTCTCTCCTGGGTTAAGCGATAAGGTTTTTTCACTTAGTTTTATCCAGAAATCTTTTGGCTGAAGGGATAAAGAGTATTTTCCAGATTCAAGTCCTTCGTTAGTTATCTTTATTACTGCTGAGTTTTCTGTATCTCTTCTGATAGAATAAGAGGTTTTTGCTATGCTTGCTTTGTAGCAGCTCCATTGAGACAAAACAACTATGTTCTTAACCTCGTCTGATGCCTTGACACCATTTTTTAGGACTGCTTCTACCAACAATCCATAAGTTGCATCTTTATCAGGTGGATTTAAAGTAAGCACAACATCTTTATCTTCGCCAGGCTCTAAAATTATAGAGTCAGTATCTAACTCAGCGATGGCTGGGTAAGCTTTTAAAGATATCTTTTCTTCATATAACCCCTCATTTTTTACATTTACAACTAACTCTTTTTCTGAAGCGCAGAATCTTAAATTCTTATCAACAATAGTTATCTTTGGCTTATAACAATCAATTATATCTAATATAACAGTTTTTTCATTTGATATATTTCCATACCAACTTGTGGATTTGAGAGTGAAGGTATAATAACCAACTTTTACCTGTTTCAAAATAAAATTTATATTCTCAGATTTGCTCTCATCCGAACCAAGGCTTACTTGATTAGAGGATAGTTTTACAAAAGAAGGTGCACCTATTAACTCTAAATAATACTTGTTTGGAGTATCAACATCATTTTCAATATCAAATTCTATTGGTGCGTATTCTTCCTCACAAACTTCATGATAGTCATCAATGTCTAATGAATAATCATAAAGCTTGTTTATGACTAGATCATGTTTGATTTCTGTTTTTAAGCGGTTATTCTCGGCCACAACTGAAAAAATGTTAGGTGTTACTCCAAAAACCGCACAAGAAGGTGTAAAGGTTGATTTGATGATTCCTTCTTCACCAGGATTTAAAAGAATTGTTTGTGAAGATAAAGTCATGTAAGGCTTATTGGTTATTGGTGTTGCTGTGTATTGTTCAGAAAATAATCCCGAGTTTTTTATCAATAATTCGTACTCTACAGATTTGCAAGGATCAATATCATCTTTGCTTGCTTTAAGTTTTACATCTAAATTTTGACATTGAGAAACTACTAATTTCTTTGTTAAAGTAGCTTCTCCATCACCAAGCAGCTTAACAGTTATCTTTAGCGTCTTATCTAAGATGTTGCAAGGAGCATTTATCTGCAGCAAGACTTCTTGAATTGCTCCGCTTTCTAATTCAAAATAAGAAGGGTTTATGCTTACAAAATCAAGGTTGGATGATAAGCTGTAAGCGACTTTCTTGTTTTCAGTATTTCTTATTTTTATTGAATCGTTAAGTTTTGAGCATGAACAAACCTTTAAATTAGCATCACCTGTGGCTGCTCCAAACTTCAAAGGAATTATTGGTGGCTTAGTAGTAATTGTCGGAGTGACTATGGTTGTAGGTGGTGTCTGTTTTGGAACATAAATAATGGTCTGTTGAGAAGGCGAATCTGGTATGCTGACAAGATAAACTTCAAAAATTGTTTTTTCATACGGTGGCTGCACAGAGGTCACTGTTTGGTTAACCACTTCTGTATTGATTAGATTAACTTCAAAAATCTCTGCACTTGCAAAACTAACTATGAATAGAATTGTTAAAAGAACAACTGAAAACTGTAATTGGTTTTTGTTCATCGTACATGTTCTTTTGAAAAATTAAAAAAATTAGTAATAGGTCTGTGTCTCCGTGTCATCATCCACGCCGCCGTTGTTCTTTCTAAGCTTGTTAAAGCCTATGATTAAGCCGACGATTATTAGGATTATTACAAGGACAATCAGTGCTATTTCTAATCCTTTTTTCAAATCACTAGAAGATGACTTTTTTTCATCATCAGTGATTTTCACTGTTAGTGGAACTACTTTTGAGTCTTTGTCTGTTGAGACCGTCACCAAAAACATTCTTTCACCGCTAACATCTTCATTTGGAGTTATTAAAACTTCAACAGTCTTTGTCTCTCCGCCTTTTAACACTATTTGTGATCCTGGTGAAAGCATGCTTGTTCCCCAAGAGCTAACTCCTGAAACTGTCAGTGTGTATATCTTTGTTGTTGTTCCAAAGTTTGTTATGCCCATTGGGAATGAAACTTGTGAACCTTCTTTCACCTCTAGTTTTTCTGGAGCAACAATAGTTGTTTTTGATTCAGACACAGATGATGGTGTTGTTGCTGTGCATGTGTCTCCTGGAACAACTGTTAGGTCTGTTGTTTTTGATGTTGATTCATATTCATCAAATTCAACTGTTATCTCTACTTTGTAAACTCCTGGAGCTGCGCAGTCTGGAATTCTAAGCAAGAATTCTTCTAATGTTTCTTTCTCATCTGCTTCTAACTCGTCAAGGTACTGGTAATCCATTATGTTTAGTGCTGGAACTGCAACTTGAACTTTTACATCGTCTAAGTCTGTGTCACCAATGTTTTCAACTTTAACTGTTGCAGTAAATGCTCTTCCAGCATTTATTACTGATGATGGACTAAATGAAAAATCTTTTATTATAACTGCATCTTCAGGATCAGTTCCTTCGACGTGTAGTTGATACATCTTTTCGAATGATAAGCCATCTTCGTCACCAACTCTCACTCTTAGAATTGTATATTTCTTTTCCATTTTTGTTGGCACTTGAAGTGATAATGTAATTGTGTCTATGTCTCCTTGTGACATGTCAAATGTTCTTGAAGTTGCTGAGACAAGATTTTCTTCTTTATTAGCATATCTGTAACCATAAATGTCTGCTTCAACTTGAACATTTGAAAGGTTGTCGAGTGCTTGGACTCTGACTTTCAAATCAAGGTCTTGACCCCTTCTTACTTTCAAGTTGTCTGTGTGTGTTCCAACTTGAGAGCTGTTCATGCTGTCCATTTCTTCGCCGTTAATCTTTAAGTATAAAACATCTAGATTTATTGCAGCAGCGAAATTCGCAGTTAGTAAAACCGCAATCATTAAAATAAACACTTTTCCTAAATTCATTTTTACGTACCCCCTAATTTGGTTTCTTTTTTTCTTAATGTAAAAGAAAGTTCCTCGTCGAAACCCCCTATACAAACACGAAATTAAACAAATATATAAAGCTTTCGTTTATTTCTTCATTCATCAGTGAAAACTTTTTGTTTTTATTTTCTAGTTAAATTATTCTTACAGGTATCTGCTTCTCCCTTCTCAAATCATCATTGCCAGTGTAAACACTAAAATAGTAATCTCCTGACTTAATGTTATTAGGTATATAAACGTATGATTTCACGCGCGTTCTCTTTTTAGCGTGAATATCAACAACACTTAATTGCTCCTTAAGTCCATACTCAGGAATCATAACACCAACTGCGATATCACTGACTTTTTTGTCAAAAGTGTTTTCTAAAGTGATTGCAACTAATGCATATTCTCCTTTTCTAACTGTGTTATAGTCATACCCATATATTGTGACATCAACTATCTTTACAGCATCACTATCCTCAAGGCCACTAACAATGGAAAACTCTCTTATATCAGTTGGGCTTTCACAACCAGGATCATCCGGGTAATCAGTTAAACCATCACCATCATTATCAACTCCATCAGAGCACTGATAATTCACAAATTCAATTACTCTTATCCTAAACAAAGCCGAAGCAGAGAATGTTCCATCAAATACAGACACGTAAAACCAGTGCTGTCCAAACTGATCCTGGGTTGGTGTGAAACGTATAACTCCAGAAGTTGAGTTTATATTAAATAAACCAGTATCATCGCTGAAAGTTAAAGGGTCATTATTACTATCTGAAGCTTGGACTTGGTAAACGAACTCTCTTCCTATATAAGCCACTAAGTCCGCACCTAAAATTGTAGGTGGCATTGAAATTAAGTAAACAGTTAAAGTGAATGGATCACTAACAGATACTACACCATCAGAGCAACTAATAGTTATAGTGTGAGCACCACCATCTGAAACTGTTGGTGTAAAACTTATCAGTCCGGATGTTGGATTAATATTAAATAAGTTAGTGTTGTCTGAGTAAGTTATTGGGTCGCCATCAACATCACTGCAAACTACTTGGTAAGTGAAAGTTGAGTTTTCTGTAGCGTTCATGTCAGGGATTAGCTGCATAATTGGTGCGTCATTAACTGGATTAACAGTTATAGCAAACGTATTGTCTGCAGTTCCGCCATTACCATCACTAACCCTAACAGAGCAACTAGCAACACCATTCCAATTCAAAACAGAATGTAACTTAAGAGTGTTACCAACAACCTCACAGTTAACCTGAGCAGTGTTCTCATTAACAACAGAGAAACTCAAAACATCACCATCAGCATCAAAAACCAAAGCACTCAAATCAACAACATGAGTAAAAACACCAAAATCCTCATCCAAAGTCACACTTGGGATGCTGCTAGTCCAGACAGGATTATCATTCTGAGAAACAACAGAGAAAACAGCAGAGTCACTATCAGACAAACTACCAGGATCAGATGCAGTAAAAGTTATAGTCTCAAAACCAAACCAATTAGCATTTGGAACACTAATAGTAGCAACACGAGAAGGACTAATTGAAACAATCAAATCAGTATTACCAACATAAGTCCAAGTCATTTCAGAATCAAGATTATCAACATCAGAAACATAATTATCAAGATTTATAGTTGTAAAGGTTTGACCCTCATTAACAGTCTGATCAGGAATATCAGAAACAACAGGTGCGTCGTTTACTGGATTAACAGTTATAGCAAACGTATTGTCTGCAGTTCCGCCATTACCATCACTAACCCTAACAGAGCAACTAGCAACGCCATTCCAATTCAAAACAGAATAAAGCTTAAGAACGCTTCCAACAACCTCACAGTTAACCTGAGCAGTGTTCTCATTAACAACAGAGAAACTCAAAACATCACCATCAGCATCAAAAACCAAAGCACTCAAATCAACAACGTGAGTAAAAACCGGGAAATCCTCATCCAAAGTCACACTTGGGATGTTACTCGTCCAAACAGGATTATCATTCTGAGAAACAACAGAGAAAACAGCAGAGTCACTATCAAACAAACCAGCAGGCGTAACATCAGTTGCAGTGAATGTTATTGTTTCTGCACCATTCCAATTATTGCTTGGGGGAGTAATGGTTACAACGTTTTGAGAGTTAACATTAACTGTCAAATCAGTGTTTCCTGAGTAAGTCCAAACAATAGCATCACCATCAACTTCAATTAAGTAAGTATCTAAATCAAATGATGAGAATGATTGACCCTCATTAATAGTTTGATTAGGAATGTCCAAAACAACAGGTGCATCATCAACAGGGTTGATTGTTATAGAAACTAATGCGTTGTTGCTGCTTGAGAATTGGTCTGAACATTTGTAAGTGAAACTATCAGCTCCAAAGTAATTAAGAGCAGAAGTATATATAACAGTATTGCCAACAACAGAACCTAATGATCCATGAGACGGACTTGACACAATTGAGTAAGTCAGATTATCCCCGTCAACATCAGAACAATTAAAAGTCACTTGTTTAGAAACATCTTCATTAGTTACAGCAAGTAAAGGATAAGCAACAGGTGCATCATCAACAGGATTAACTGTTATACTAACGGTGGCGACGTTACTGTAATTAAGTCCGTCAAACGCTTTGAAAGTAAATGAATCTGCTCCGTTGTAATTCTGGTTTGGAGTGTAAGTAACGTTGTTTCCCAAAAGAGTCAAAAGCACTCCATGAGTTGGCTGTGTTACTATACTATATGTTAATAGGTCATTATCTGCATCTGTTGCAACTAAAGTTATTAGTTTAGAATTGTCTTCATTTAATGAAACTGCTTGATTATAAGCAACTGGTGCGTGGTTTACTACGACTGCAGGTGTAACAACTATTGTTTTTAATGTTAGTTCCATGTCATTATCATCATCAATTACTCTAAGAGTTGTCGCGTAAGTTCCACTCTGGTTGAAAGTATATGTGGTATTTTGCGAATAGCTATCAATTGTTCCGTCACTTAAGAAGTCCCACTGGTACCTAAAAGGAGGATTTCCTTTTGTCACATTACCCCTAAACGAAACTGTCAGTGGTGCTGGTCCTGAAGCTGGATTAGCAATTATCTGCGGA
This sequence comes from Nanobdellota archaeon, assembly GCA_018819065.1. Lineage (GTDB taxonomy): Archaea > Nanobdellota > Nanobdellia > Woesearchaeales. Next base: position 65,469 of record JAHJQL010000017.1, read on the forward strand.
ATTGGTCGATAATCACTAACAACTACTTCAGCAGTTGATTGCCGGTCAATAACTCCATGGCTATCTCTAACAGCGAGTCGGAATGTCCACCAACCATTATACCGAAAAGTGTAAGTCAAATTGCTTGATGTGCTCCAATTAGTCTCAAAAAAAGGCGGGTGCTGAAGAATCCATTTATATTCTAATATGTCACCGTCAGGATCATACGAACCAGCACCTGATAAATTAATTGGAAATCCTTCAACGCCACTGTATGGTCCGCCAGCGTTTCCGATTGGAGGGTCATTAACAGGAATCACATTTATCGTAAATGTGTTATCAGCTGTTCCACCATTACCATCACTAACCCTAACAGAGCAACTAGCAACACCATTCCAATTCAAAACAGAATGTAACTTAAGAGAATTACCAACAACCTCACAATCAACCTCAGCAGTGTTTTCGTTGATAACAGAAAATGACAAGGAATCACCATCAGCATCAAACACTAAAGTCCTCAAATCAACAACGTGAGTATAAGTTCCAAAGTCTTCATTCAATATTGCGTTAGGAATACCACTTGTCCAAACAGGAGGATTATTCTGAGAAACAACAGAGAAAACAGCAGAGTCACTACCAGATAAGTGATTAGGAGTAACATCCGTTGCAGTAAAAGTAATTGTTTCTGCACCATTCCAATAAGCACTCGGAGTTGTTATAGTTACAACATTCTGAGCATTAATACTAACAGTTAAAGCAGAGTTACCAGAATAACTCCAAACAACACTATCACCATCAACCTCAGTAAGATAACTATCCAAATCAAAAGTTGAAAAAGACTGACCTTCATTAATTGTTTGATCAGGAATACCAGAAACAACAGGAGCATCATCAACAGCAGTAACTGTTATTAAAACGCTTGCTATATTACTGTTTGAAAAACCATCATTACACTTATAAGTAAAATTATCAGAACCAACATAGTTCTGAGATGGAGTATAAGTAACATGATTATCAACAACAAAACCCAAAGAACCATGATATGGATTTTTTGAAACAACAAAATAAGTTAATGAACCACTATCAACATCAGAACAATTAAAAACAACCTGCTTAGAAACATCCTCATAAGTAAAAACACTAACAGGATAAGCAACAGGAGCATCATCAACTGGATTAACAGTTATAGCAAACGTATTGTCTGCTGTTCCGCCGTTGCCATCACTAACCCTAACAGAGCAACTAGCAACGCCATTCCAATTCAAAACAGAAACAAGCTTAAGAACGCTTCCAACAACCTCACAATCAACCTGAGCAGTGTTCTCACTAACAACAGAGAAAGATAAGGAATCACCATCAACATCAGAAACTAAACTTAGCAAGTTTCCAACATGAACAACAGTTCCAAAATCCTCATCAAGATTTGCATTAGGAATGTTACTAGTCCAGACAGGAACATCATTAACTGGAGTAACAGTAATTGAAACAGCAGCAACACCACTATCCAAAGAACCATCATTACACTTATAAGTAAAACTATCAACACTATTAAAATTCTGAGCAGGAGAATAAACAACCTTATCACCAACAACAGAACTTAAAGTTCCATGAACAGGATTTGAAACAACAAAATAAGTTAAATAATCACCATCAACGTCAAAACAATTAAAAACAACCTGCTTAGAAACATCCTCAAAAGTAAAAACACTAACAGGATAAGCAACAGGAGCATCATTAACAGGAGTAACAGTAATTAAAACTGTTGCTGTGCTTAAACCACCATAACCATCGCTAGCTGTGTAAGTAAAACTATCAGCACCATAATAATTTGTATTTGGAGTATAATAAAGATTTGAATTTGTTTTTGTTAATGTACCGTGTGCTGGTTGTGTAAAAGAATTTATTGATAAAACATCACCATTTGGATCAGAATCATTTAGCAATACATTAAATAAATTGTTTGAGCTATCTTCTTGAACAGTAAAAGCATCATTTCTTGCAACTGGATTTTGATTTGTTGCTGTGAATGTTAAGTAATCCCAATCACTTGAATATTGGTCACCTGCATATATTTCTATTTGATAGGTTCCAGGAGCATTGTAATCAATTTTTTGAACTATTTGTGTTCCATTAATATTAGTAACGCCACCAACACCATTGTTTATTCCGCTCACATATGTTTTTACAACTTGTTGTTGACTGTTTAATAATTTAATACTGTAAGTTGTAGGAGGATTCATACTAAATACAGACCAAAATAAACTAACTGTTTGTCCGTTGGAAAATGATATTGTATCTCCTGATATTGGATTTCCATTTTGATCAAGCCATTGAATAACACCCAGTGCTGCTTGTGTTGATTGAGCAAAAAATCCTAACATAAAAAATAAAATTATAGGAAGTATGATTTTTTTCATTTTCTTCTACCTCCAGGTAAATTGTTTCTGTTATGATAAGGTTTACCACCACCAAAATTATACTTCAAATCAATTGAAGTGTTCATGCTTCCATTTTTCCATCCTGGTACGTCAAATGATGGTTTGTTTTCATTTAAGTATCCTACTCCTAGTTTAAAGCCTAATTTATCAGATAAATCAACACCAACATTTAATCCACCACCATATGATAAAGTTGTAGAATTCTTTTCATTTCTTGTTATGTGAGCATCATCAGGCAAACCATTCTTAAAATCTCTTTCATAAGTTGTATTTGTTTTGTTTCGAGTGTTTGATTGTATTCTTCCAAAGAGTCCTACAACAAAATTTTTGAATCTTTTGTAAACTCCAAGTTCTCCACCAAAACCAGATAATCGTTTGAATTCTTCTTCTCTTGAACCTTCAAAATAACCATTATTTGGAAACACTTGTTTTGTACTGTTGATGTTTTGAGGTAATGTCATAAAAGCAGTTCCTTCAATTCCATAATTATTATTAAAAGCATAACCAAGCATAACTCTTGCTTCGCTAACAGGTTTTGACCCGTTTGCAACATTCATTCCATAACCTGCACCTATTGAAATTGGAGACTTGTTAACTTTAACAAACAACGTGTCTGTATCTCCTTTAACAATGTTAGTTATTATTTTAGTTGCTGGACTGTATGTATCCATTAGCTTTTGAAGATATACAGGATCATCTAATGCTTTTGAGATAAGATAGTTTCTCACAAATTTTTTGAAATCTTCAAAAGGAACTAATGTATCATCATGTTCAAGTATCATGATGTGTTCTCGATCCGTGTTTTTTCCATTTTGATCTGTTGTTTTTTGTACACGTTTTTTGATGTTTGGAGCTAATGCTTTTGTAATTTTTCCAGTGTAATATATATCTTTTATATCTCCACCTTCTTTCCATTCAACACGAACACGACTTGTGTCTATTGGAATAATTTCACCTTTTGGATTTACAATTTTTATTTTTTTTATTTGATTATTAACTTTTGCTCTTTGATTTTCAGGAACGTTGTATCCGTATAACATTTCTGAAAGAATATCTAAAGTTGTAGAATGCCATGTTTGGCTTTCCCAAGTTTTATAATCTCCTGCTTTAATTAGCATATCTATAGTTAGAGGAACATATGTTTCATTTGTAATAAAATTTTCATTAAATGGATTACTAATATCTGAGATTTTATTTGTTTTTGGATCAACGTTTGTTAATCGAGGAGTTCCATCTGTTTTTTTTATAGGTACAAATCGGTGTCTTGATTCATTATATACATTATCAGTTCCAAATATTTCATTAAGATAATCTTTGTGAGTCATATTTTTGAAGAGAAGATTGTCTAATGCTACGGAATCAATTTTAGAAGCGATAAATGTTGTATCAGATTTGATATCGTTCTGAGTAATTGTTTGTTCTATTGTGTGTTTCTTTGCTTCTTGAAGAATTTCAAAGTCTCTGACAGCATCTGGTGAACCAATTGGAAATAAAGAATTTATCATATTAAAAACCCCCTGTTTAGATATAAATTTATTTTAAATAACATAAACTTCCCCGAAAATTTAAGAAAGTAAATGAACAGATTTTATAAAACTTTTCTTTTTTTAACTATTATATAATGGTTACTTAACTAGCTTGATGTTTTTAATTCAAACAACATTTAAATAAAAAAACACATTCAAGAAAATATGGATATCAAAATAATCGGTGGTGGACCTGTTGGCTGTTACTCTGCAGCCATTCTTTCAAAAAAACACAACGTGACAATTTATGAAGAGCACAAAGAAACAGGTAAACCAATCCAGTGCACAGGAATACTCACAGACACAATAAATGAGATAATAAAACTAAAAAAAGAATTTGTGGCAAACAAGATATACGCAACGAGAGTTTATGCTCCAAACAAAGAAAACATTCGCATAAACTTCAAAAAACCAAACATAATAGTGTATAGAGATGAATTTGACAAATACTTCTTGGACAAAGCATTAAAAGGCGGAGCAAAGATAAATTACAATAATCAGTTTGTAAAAAGAGATGAAGTTTTAGACAAAATAACAAACAAAACCACAACGATAAAATATGATTTGTTAGTTGGCGCTGATGGGCCTCTTAGCAAAGTCTCACAAACATTTGGGCTTGGAAGGAGAGATTACTTAGTTGGAGTTCAAGCAATAATTAAAAAGAAGAATGACAACGTTGTAGATTTCTATCCTCATATTGGAACTTACGCGTGGGCTGTTCCTGAATCTGAAGAAGTGTTAAGAGTTGGTGTTGCTGCAGAGAAAAACCCATTAGCCATCTTTAAAGATTTTTCAAAGAAGTATAAAGGAAAAATAATTAGTATGCAGGGAGGAATAATACCACTTCACAAACCAAAGTTAATAACTTCAAAAGAAAAAGTATTCTTGGTTGGTGACGCTGCAGCTCAGATAAAAAACACTACTGGAGGAGGTCTTGTTCCTGGTTTGATGGCTGCAGAAGAGTTAAGCAAAGCAATCAACGAAGATAAAAATTATGAAACGCTGTGGAGAAATAGAATTGGAAGAGACCTCTTTGCACATTACAAACTAAGAAAGATAATGAATAATTTCAAAGAAGAAGACTGGAACAAGCTAATAAAAATATTAAATGAAGATAGAATAAAAGAAGTGCTGTCAAAAGAAAGCAGAGACAAACCACTAAAAATAATAAGCAATATTTTGATTAGAAAACCCTCACTCTTAAAATTTGTCAAACAACTGTTTTAACGCATAAACAAAAACGTGATTTTATAATTATTTAAAACTCAAAATTGCATTCTTATGTTTTTCAAAAACTTTTTGATCAAAATATCCATATACTCCTGATAGCCCATCTTTAAATTGTTTTGAGGAGATTTTCTCAATGATTTTCGCGATTCTGTCTTTGAAATCACACCTCATTTGAATTTCGGATTTCATCCATTCCTTATTTTTGGATTTTGGAAACATCATAAACACATCTCTTATGTCGGTGGATCTGCACGATATGATTTTCATAACAAGCAGTGCATCGATGTTTATTATTCGCATCTCGAGTTCTTCAGTAATGGTTTTTCCTCTCAGTATTTTAATACTTGAGTTTTCAAAAATCCAATCCGCTACAAATATTGCTCCAGTCATTCTGTCTGTTACATTACATATCAATACATCCATGGTTACTGAAAAATTGTTATTAAGCTTTTTTTCATATCTGGAGAAGCTTTTAGAATATTGTGCATTTTGTGGATGTCTTTCTTTTTTGTAGCCGATTTTTAAGAGAATTGGTTCTATTTTTTCAACGCAGTTTCATCTTTAATCACAATGTCGCAGTCTACTGAAAATCTTGACAAGGTATAGGTATTGACAGCATATCCTCCTATAATAGCAAAATCACAGTTTCTTAATTCTTTAAGAGTCTTAAATATTTCTTCTTCTCTTAGAGATAAAAAGTCTTTAATCATGCTAATGCTCCATATTTCTTCTTAATATATTCTGATGCATACGCATACACGTCATTTGATTTTGCATATTTTATTGTTTCTTTTAATGAATCGACTTTGAATCCGTTTTTTTCTTCAAATGATAATGAACTTACAGGAATCAAAATAATAAACTCTCCTATCGTTCCTCCTGAATTGATATAATTAGATATTTCATTTCTATTAAAAAATGTCTTCCAATATTTCAAGTCTTTTTTCAAAATCTTAATGAAATAAGGAGACTTTTCCAAGCCTCTTTGCACATAGGAAAAATCAGACCAGATTTCCACTGCCGACAATTGCGTGAATGCATATATCTTCCCTGCATTCTTGATAATCTCAGGGACTCGAAATTCCAATAATCCCCTTATAACGTCTGTTGGATTTATGCAAGAATATGTTCCTTGAGAATTTTTTTTGATCCATCCTGTCCTCAACAATAAAGAAAATATCTTCTTTTTCATGCTCGTAGAAACTATCCAATCTAACTCGGACTGTCTGAATTCTCCACTCGTACTGTGTTTTGAAAACAACAAAGCATATGCTTTTAATCCATATTGAGGAATTTCAATCGCCATATGTAGTTACCTATTAGGTAACTAATATTTAAATCTTTCGTTCTTAAAAGATAACAAAAATTCTAAAGAAAAATCACCGCATAAACTTTCTAAAGATCATACGAAGACCTATTTTTACACTGTTTAAAGTGCTTTGACCTTTTTGTTTTGAATAATCAGAGTAAGTAATTGTGACAGGCACTTCAACAAAAGGGATTTTCTTTTTATGAATCTCTTCTACAATCTGAGACGCGTGCTCCATACGATCAGATGTTATATTAATCATCTTCGCTGCTTTTCTTGAAAAAACCCTAAAGCCATTGTGAGAGTCTGAAAGCTTAACACCATATAAGACGCGAGTGACGATTATACCTATTTTTAGGACTAACTTCCTAATAAAGGGGATTGATAAGTTTTCTTTCAAGAACCTTGAGCCAAGAGCAACCTCTACATTGTTTTTCTCAATTGATTCTAACAAAGCTTTGATGTCTTCAGGGTGATGCTGACCATCAGCATCAAAAGTCACAATAAAGTCTGCTCCTCGTAGCAACGCGTAATCAATTCCTGTCTTTAAAGATGCACCCTGACCTCTGTTGATGAAATGCCTTAAAACAAAAACATTCTCTTTTGATGCAACTTCAAAAGTTTTATCCTTAGAACCATCATCAACAACTATTATGTTGTTATAACCATGCTTTTTTAATCCTGCTATAACTCTTGGAATTGACTTTTCCTCATTATAAGCTGCTATTACTATGTAAACCTTTTTCATCTTGTTATTAAAAACACACCTGTTATTATAAGGATTATTCCAAACCATTTATATTTATTCATGTTTTCATCCAGGAACTTAACTGAGAGCAAGGAAACCCAGATATAAGAGAAAGAAGTTATCGGGTAGACTAACGACAAACGCGCGTATTTTAAAGCCCAGACATAGAAAACTGATGAGAATAGGAATAAGAATATTCCAAATAAAAGCTCACGATTAAAAATTATCTTAAAAAAATTTTTTAATATAGTTCTGTGAAGATTAGCAGAGCCTTTCTTTAGGTAAAGAGAGCCAAAGGCGCCTATAACTGTTGCAAATATTGTTAGTGATATTGCAGATAATTCATTCATTACTTACCACCACCGCCAATAAAGCTAACACCTAAGATTATTAAAACCAATCCAAGCCAGTTAGCAAACAAAATATTTTCGCGCAGAAGGAAGAATGAAAGGAAGAATACCCATATAAAACTCAAAGCGATGAACGGGTAAAGGACTGATAACTCGCCATATTTCAAAGCAATAATCAAAATAATCGCACCTATTCCATAGAGGAAAAAACCACCTATTAACGGAAAACTTAACAAAGATAACGCGTTTCCTGAAATACTCTTAGTTCCAATCTTTATGAAGTACTGGCCAAAGGATGTAAGAAAAGTGCAAGTAATAACTAAAGCAATTGCAAAGAGAGGAGTCTTTCGCTTCATAATGAAAAAGATAAAAAGACTATTTTAAATAGTTTCTGAAAAAAAATCATATTTCTTTATTCCAGTCAACACTCCAAACAATCACTCTGTCGCCTGTCATTGATGTTTCTTCGCTGAATTTTTTGAAATGCTCAGTGTATCGTCCGTCTAAAAAGTAAAGCCTTGTGAACATTGACTGTGAAAGATAAGGACTGCTGACCATTGCGCGGTTGTTTAACTTATCATATAACACGTCTAATTGAAAATCAGAACTTTCTAATTCATACCTCTTTAATGAATCATCAGCTATTACTATATTGTTTGGTTTAGAATCTTGCTGACCTGCTAGTTGTCCGGTGTTTGGATCAATAAATGATATGATAAAAGTGGATGCTTTTGGGTTTGAAATGTTTATCTTAACACCTGAAATAACCACTTGATGTCCTTGGTTTGAGTTGCCAAGACCAAGTCCTAAGTTGCAAAGTATAATTCCAGATTCATTTTTACAGCTACCCCAGTTAGCGCCTGCGTAGCTAGGCCAGGGAGCAATCCAGGCATTTGCTTCTTCATCAGAAGTCAATGATTGTACCTCATAATAATAACTGGCTGCTTGGTCTTCTGTATAGTTAAATCTTTTAACTAGTATTTTTACAGCTGCATCCAAATCATTAACATTTTTTACATTGTTATAGATAAAAGCCCTGTCAAAGTTCCAAGAACCAAAGTGAGCCCAAACACCTGCCTTGCCAACCATGTCGTTAGATGTAATAAATAATGCTTCTGGAGGTTGGCAGTGGGTGTAGCTAAGTATTTTTTCAATAGCTGAATTATCAAATCCTATTTCCTGGAGGTAATCCTTTGCAGATTCTCTGTCTTTTTCTATAACTGCGTAGACTACATCAACTGATTTTTCAGTGTCATCATACTTTTTATCAACTTCTGTAAAAGCGTTGTTTGCGCCACAGTCAAGCATTCTTAAGATTCCAACAGCTTGGTGCTCGCTATCAGTCATTAATAGTTTTCCAACCCAGTGGGCTTGAGGAGTGTTTTGGCTTGTACCATCAAAAGTTACTGCTCTATCAGCTATTGCTTTGAAGAAGTGACCGTAATCCCACCATGAAGTTATTATTGCGCCTTTTGATGAGTTCTGCTCTATGTTTATCAATGTGTTCCACCAAGCATCGTTCATAATTGGAACGTCATTTCTGCCAATGTTATTAGCGGCTTTTACTGGTCCAATTAATAAAATCAATAATAAAACTATGAAAATTCCTGAAGCAATTTTTCTATTAATTTTAAACTCTTTTGAGATGAAGTCTGATAGCACTGATTGTATGGTTCCAAAAGCTATTCCTAAAGCGATTGCAAATGCTGGAACCATTAACAAGATAAACCTAACACCTTTTGTGCTTGCATAAATAGTTCCAACAAACCAAATGGTTAAAAACAACGCGTATTTTATATCAACGTTTCTATTATCTTTAAGAAGTAATATCAAACCAATCAGCAGTGGCAACATGAACAAAGCTATGTAAATTATTGGCGACATATTAATGAAAGTTGTTGTTATTAGTAAGAAATAAATAATTGCTCCAAGAATTATTAACAAAAAATCTTTTTTTGAAAAGTCATCTCTCTTAATCATTGTAAAAACAACCCCAAGGCATGCTATGAAGAATAGTAATTTGCCGCCATTTTGAGCAATAACTGCTGATATGGATGCAGGGTTTAACTCAGCAACTGTTGTGTAGACATTAGGCCAAAGGTTTGCGTGAGCTGCTTGTTTTATGATTGTAAAGCCCAAAGGACCTGTAAAAAACTGAATAAAATTGTTAAAACTAGTGATTAGCGTGACAAATAATCCTGAAAATGTGATGAATAAAATAAGTGCTATAGCAGGGCTTTTTATGTTGTTGTTAAAGATAGTTTTTAGGCTCTTTTTCTGAACAAGACCTTTGATTGCTGCATAGAAAATATAGACTAATATTATACCTATTAAGAAGTCAAATATGTACCACCAGCCAGTCCAAGCAAAGCTGTATATCCCTACAAATAAGCCGCCAAGGAATAAGTATATCAACTGTTTTTTGAAATTATCAGACTCAAAGGCTTCAAGGAAGAACCAAGCAATGAACAACGGAAATGTTACGTTGAAAGGATCAGTATCAGTAGCTCCCGCGGTTGTCCTGCCTAGGAATGATGAGTGAACAGCAACAATCATGGCAGCGACAAACCCTCCAAAGTAGCCAACCCTTTTTTTAGCTATGAAAAACGCTGGTATGACTGCAAAGACAGACATTAATATTGGGAGGAAGAAAAAATTCTTCATCACACTATTATCTGTGAATAAGCTCATGAATTTATGGTAATAAAGACCTAAGTATAATATTAAGTTGTTTTCAGCAGGCCTACCTATTGGTGCAAACATGTGATCATCATAAGGTACACCATCTATAATTACATCTCCATAGTGACCTTTTTCAAGAAGGTTTACAACATCTCGATAGAAGTAATAAGGGTCTATTGAACCTAAATAAGTCTGCCCTGTATCATCTTGAAAGTTTGACTTTAAGTTTTGAGATATTAAACTCACTTGATTATCAACAAGTTCTTTTTGCGACTCTAAGACTTCTGCAACCTGCTTTTCAATCAACTCGTTCTTGTTTTGAGCTGGCAGGTTTGGATACTGCTTGTTTACATCGTTTGAAACTTGATTTCTAATGGAGTTATAAACGCTGTTGTAAGCCCAATCATCAGTTACTGGCAAGTTATAAGACTGCGCCCTAACATAAACAGAGAAACTCATTGGAATAAGTATTAGCAGGATGATAAGCCAAGCGTTGTTTTTTGGTGAGCTAAGCTTTTTGAACCAATTATTAACAGCAGTTAAGTCTATTGAGAATTCATCATCAGATTTCTTCTTAGCCATTAAAAGTCCCCCTTATTTACAACGAGTTATAACGTTGGTTTTATATAATTTTTGATTTCAACTTGGTTTGCCAAAGCCAATTATTTTCAGAAGCTGTTTTAACTGCGGCGAGATTTAAGCAAAATTGCTTAAAATATGTTGAATCACCCACGATTTTTTAAAAGCCATTTCCAAACAGGCAAAATACTTATTTTTCTATTCCCAACTTTTAATTCTTCCTCTTCAGACATTGTTAATATTAAAAGATTGTCGCATGAAAATTCTTTGCTTGCTAGCAGCAATGATCTTATTTCTCTGTCTCTTGTTTCAAAATTGGATATATCATAGCAGACCTGAATGAGTTCTTCTATTTTTTTGCCACTTTTTATTACAAAATCCACTTCGTTTTTAGTGGCGTTTTGGTAATATGCCGTGTCTTTATTTCTCCTGAGCAATTCAACAAAAACCATGTTTTCCAGCAATCTTCCCTTATCATCTACGAAATTTATGCGCAACAGTCCGTTATCTATAAAATAAATTTTCGGAATTGATTGCTCTGATTTCTTATATGATAATGAGAATTTATTTAGCATAAAAATAAAGAATGAGTCTTCCAAGTAGCCAAGGTAGTTGTATATTGCGTCTTTGCTGGACTTTATCTGTTGAGACTTTAAGTAATTATAAAATTTATTGGCTGAAAATTCTTTAGAAATCAATAACGCTCTCATCATTGTCTTCATCAAAAAGATATTTCTTATCTTGTGCCTTTCAATAATGTCTCTTAATATTGCTGTATCAAAAATATCTCTTAGTATCTTTTCTCTTTCTGTTGAGTAAAGTGCCACTTCAGGGTATCCTCCAAAATTCAAGTACTCATCAAAATAGTTCAGGATTATGCCTTCTTCTTTTGAAGATAGAAATTTAGGCACATTAAATGACTTAAAGGTTAAGAACTCTTTGAAAGATAATGGTAATATGTTGTATGTTAGGCTTCTTCCTCTCATGCTGGTTGCTAACTCTTTGCTTAAAAGCTTGGATGATGAACCTGTTATTATTACCTTGATTTTTTGATCAATGCATGTTCTTACAAACAATTCCCAATTTACTACATTCTGTATTTCATCAAGAAATAACCATAATTCCTCTTTCTTGTTTTTAGGAAAGATCTGCTGGTACGCTTCAAGCAATAATGAAAGATCTTTTGAATTTATTACTCCCAGGTCTCCACGCTCAAAATTTATGTAGATTGTTTTATCTTTGCCGTTTTTTTTTGCAACTTCTTCTGTAAGCATCAACATTTCAGAAGTTTTGCCTGCCCTTCTTGGTCCTATTAGAGAATAAGCTCTGTTTATGTTCAAGTCCAAAGGTATGTTTATGTGTCTTGATATTAAATTTTTGGGAGATGATTCGTTCCAGTCTTTTATAATTTTAATCCAATATTGCACATCCATACAAACACATAGAAGGAAACTATTTATAAATGTTTCCTTTCTTATCGGCTTTGATGTTTGAAATTTATAATGATCTTACAAATTCAACCACTCTGAATTCTTCGCCAAATAGATTAAAGCTAAAAAAAGATATTAAGAACCCTTGTGCAACTTCTTTTAGTCCAAAGCAAGTTTTTCACTGTCCCAAACATCTTTTTGGTTGTCTTCTCTTTTGATTAAGAATTTATCAATCACTAAATAATCTATGCCTGTACCCATCATACACTTGTAAGCATCAAATGGTGTGCATACGATTGGCTCGCCTCTGATGTTAAAGGATGTGTTTATCAGTATTGGAATGCTTGAGAGTTCTCCAAACTTCTTGATTAAATTATAGTATAAATGGTTTTGTTCTCGCCTAATAGTCTGCAAGCGCCCACTGCCATCAACGTGAGTTACTGAAGGTATTTTTTTGTGCCATTCTTTTTTTATTGGGTAAACCATTAACATATAATCAGTTGGTGCGGGGATTGGGTTATCACACTCAAAGTATGTTAATGCATCATCTTCACAAACAACTGGTGCAAAAGGCCTAAATTTTTCCCTGTGCTTGACTTTCTCATTTAACAACTGCTTTGCTTTTGGATTGCAAGGGTTTGCCAAGATGCTTCTGTTACCAAGTGCTCTTGGTCCCCACTCCATTCTGCCTTGAAACCACCCAACAACCTTGTTTTCAAAGATTAACTTAGCAGTTTGTTCTATTAAGTCAGATTCATCTTTGAAAGTTGAGTATTTTACCTTATTTTTGTCTAAGAAAACCTTTATCTCTTTTGTTGAAAATTCAGGCCCTAAAGATGCGTTTTTGAAAGGAAAAACTCTTTTATGACTAAGAATTGAGTGGTATATGTAAGCTGCAACTCCAATACTCGTTCCCCCATCTGAGGCGTTTGGCTGCATCCAAACATCTTTAAAAGGTGTGTTTTTGAGTATTTTGCCGTTGAAAACGCTGTTTAAGCCAACACCGCCAGAAAGAACTAATTTTTCACAGTTTGTAGCTTGATAAACATAGTTTAACATTCTTGTCATGACTTCTTCAGTTACTAATTGAAGGGCTGCAGCGATGTCTTTATGTCTCTTTGTCATCTCAGATCCTTTCTTTGTAATTGGTCCTCCTAACAAATCACATAGTTTCTTTGAAGGCATCCTGTCAGAGTAGTGGTATTTGAAGTAAGACATGTCAAACCTGTAGCTGCCATCAGATTTTATATCAATGACTTTTCTTAGTTTTTTGTAATAAGGATTTGTTTTTTTATTCATGTCACCGTATGCTGAAAGACCCATGACCCGATACTCTGAATTATTCACACTCATTCCAAGATACGCCGTTATTGTTGAGTATAATAGTCCAATTGAGTGTGGAAACCTTATTTCTTTGAACAAGTGGATTTTGTTGTTTTCCCCAACGCCATAAGCTGTTGTTGTCCACTCACCAACGCCATCAACTGTTAAAATAGCTGCTTTTTCAAATGGGCTGACTAAAAACGTGCTTGCGGCGTGGGCTAAGTGGTGCTCTATGAATAATACGTCACCTTTGTATTTTAGCTTTTTTCTAATGACAGATGTAATCCTTAGCTTTTCATTCATCCAAGAAGGCATAAAGCTTAAGAAAGCCTTAAAGCTTTTTGGAAACATTTCTAAGTGCGAAGATATCATCCTCTCAAACTTCAGCATCGGCTTTTCGTAAAAGCCAATGTAATCAACCTTGTTTACGCTGATTTTTTGATCTTTTAAGCAATATTCAATTGCATTTATCGGAAATGAGTTATCATGCTTTTTTCTAGTAAAACGCTCCTCTTCTGCAGCTGCAACTATTACTCCATCTTTAAGTAGCGCAGCTGATGAGTCGTGGTAATAACAACTCATTCCAAGTACGTACATTTTTATTTTCCCCCCTAAAAAGTTCTGTAATATTTTTCAATGTCTTTTTCTTTTAAGTCCAAATCATTCCAGTAAGACTTCTTTTTCTTATTCACCTTTAAATCTAAAAAATGTTTTTTGAAAACCTTTGCGAATATGGACGTTAAACCAACACCTACAAAGTAAACGATTGAAAGTAATAACGAATTAATAATAACACTCACATCATGTCCAAAATCCATAAATCCTTCTTTAAAGCCTAAGAAGAAGTCTTTAATCAAACTCATCTCAGCCACCTTCTCAGCATAACACCAATTAATGTTATTAAAAGAGTAAACAGTATAACATAAAAGAAAGACGAGCCAAACACAATCTTTTTAGAAAAAACCAGTACAAAGTATATAATTGTTGAAAACAACAAGTAAGCAGATAAAAAGCCGACTTTTTCACCAAAGCTAAAAACAAAATTGTTATTTTCAAAATCCATGAAGCAGAAGGAAAAACCACTCATTAATAAACTTTTTAGAAAAAGTTTAAATAAAAGCTTTCAATAACAATCAAAGTTGATGCAAATAATACAAATAATAGGAATACTATTCGCACTATTTGCGTATAGCAGGACTATCCTAAGATTTAAAGACAAGAGAATTACAGCAAAAGAGTTCTTGTTCTGGACAATAGTGTGGGTGGGTGTGATAATTGTTGCAATAATTCCTGGAGTTATGAGTGGGCTGTCAAGATTTTTAGGAATAGGAAGACCAATCGATATAATCGTCTACGCAAGCATAATAATCTTGTTTTACTTGATATTTCGAATTTATGTTAAAATCGAAGATGTTGAGCAAAACATCACAAAGATAGTTAGAGAAACTGCAATTAGAAGAAAGAAAAAATGAACATTTTATTTCTAACGGAATACTTTCCACAATCAGACAAAGGAGAAATATCTGGTGGAGTTGAAGCAAGATGTTTTTATCTTGCAAAAGAATTAAGTAAAAATCATAAAATCATAGTAGTAACTTCTTGGAGAAAAAGACAAAAAAGAGTTAACAAAATAGGAACAATCATTGTTGAAAGAGTTGGACCAAATCACAAATACTCAAATAAAGGAAGTATTTTCTCAAGATTATTGTTTGCAATTTATGCTTATAAAAGAGCAAAAATAAAAAAAGCAGACGTTGTTGATGGATTTAATTTCACAACTTATATTCCTGCCTATTTTGCAGCAAAAAAGATTAATGCCAAAAAGATAGCAACTTATCATGAAACTTGGGTTGGAGAATGGATAAAAAATAAAGGATTAATCACAGGATTAATTGGTGAATTACTTGAAAGAATTACTTTAAAACTAAAATGGGATTTAATAATTGCAGTTTCTAATTTTACAAAAGAAAAACTAGAACAAACGAGCCCAGAATTAAACAAAAGAGTAGTCTACAACGGCGTTATGATGAATGACTTTGAAAAGATAAAAACTACAAAAGACGAAGGATTTAGGATTGTGTGCGTATCAAGGCTGATAAAAACCAAAAGACAAGAGACAATACTAAAAGCGCTAAAAGAACTAAAAGACGAAGAAATAACAGCAGTATTTGTTGGTGATGGAGATGATAAAGAATACTTTAAGAAAAGAATTAAAGAATTCAAATTAGAGAAACAAGTCAGATTCACAGGATTTCTAAAAACCAAAGAAGAAGTCATAAAAGAAATAAAAAAGTCACATGTATTAGTGCATCCATCTGCAGTCGAAGGATTTGGAATAACAGTAATAGAAGGAATGGCAGCAGGAGTTCCAGTGATATGCTCAGATATTGAACCATTAAAAGAAGTCACTAATAATGGACTATGCGGATTAATATTCAAACTAGATGATTACAAAGAACTAGCAGAAAAAATAAAAACATTAAAAAACGACAAAGAAAAATATGAAGAGATGAAAGAAAAAGGGTTAAAAAGAGCGAAAGAATTTGAATGGAAAACAATAGCGAAGGAGTATGAAAAAGCAATAATAAAAAAGAGTTCATAATGAAAGAAGAGATAAAAAAACAATTTGATGAACACATAACTGCTGTTAAGGACAATTTTGATTTGGCTGAAAAAGTTGAGAACGCTTCAAGGTTGATTATAGATGCACTTAAAAACGAGAAAAAGATTCTTATCTGCGGCAACGGCGGAAGCGCAGCAGATGCCCAGCACATAGCTGCAGAGTTAATGGGTAAGTATGAAAAGATGAGACCAGCACTTGCTGCAGTGGCGCTGACAACAGATACAAACATGCTCACTGCTTGGAGCAACGATGACTGTTATGAAAACGTGTTTTCAAGACAAGTCGAAGGACTTGGCGCTAAAGGAGATGTTTTAATTGGAATAAGCACATCTGGAAACTCGGAGAATATCATAAGAGCAATGACTGCTGCTAAGAAAAAAGGATTAAAAACAATCTCTTTCATTGGAAAAGACGGGGGAAATATGAAAGGACTTGCAGATGTTGAGATACACATAAAACATGACCGGACGTCAAGGGTGCAGGAGGTTCAAGAATTATGTTATCATATAATGTGCGGAGCTGTGGAGAACGCTTTTTAGTTAACTATTTATATTCTTTTTAATTCTTAAAAAAAAGATGAAAGAGAAACTCAAAAGGATAATTGGAGATTTTTCTAAGAAAAAGATTCTAATCATTGGAGACATAATGATTGACAAGTATATATATGGTGAGGTTACTAGAATAAGCCCAGAGGCACCAGTGCAAATTGTAAAAGTAAAAAGAGAGGTTTACACGCTTGGTGGTGCTGGAAACGTAGCAAACAACATCAGAAGCTTAGATGCAAAATCAGTTGTTGTAAGTGTAGTTGGAGAAGATAAAGAAGGCGAACTGCTAAGAAAATTGTTGAAGAACAAAGATATAAGTTTTGAACTTATTAAAACCAAGAAGCCAACCACAATAAAAACTAGGGTGATTGGACAACAACAACAACTTTTAAGGATAGACTATGAAAATATACAAGACGTTAACAGCGAACAATTATTAAAAGCAATCAAAAAAGAAATGAAGAATTGTAACGGCGTAATAATATCCGACTACGCGAAAGGAGTAGTCACAAAAGAACTTGTAAAAACGGTTGTTTTGCTAGCAGGAAAAAAGCCCGTTGTGATTGATCCAAAACACAAGGAGCTTGATTATTACAAGAACGCAACCATCATCACTCCAAACGAGAAAGAAGCGTATGAATTAAGCAATTTAGATCTAAAAATAGATTTAAAAGAAGTAATAACTCATCTTGAAAACAAGCTAAACTGCAAAGTAATAGTTACAAGAGGCGAAAAAGGGATTAGTTTTTTAAAAGAAGGAAAACAAATAGATGTACCAACAATAGCAAGAGAAGTCTACGACGTATCAGGCGCCGGCGACACAGTGATAAGTGCATTGACGCTGGCTGTTTGCTCAGGAGCAGATTTAGAAGAAGCAGCGCTAATAGCAAACCAGGCAGCAGGGATAGTTGTTGGAAAGTTTGGAACTGCAACAACCACAAGAAAAGAATTATTGTTCGGGTTTGAGAAGATGAACGCAAAGATAAAAACAAGAGAAGAAATCATCCAGATAAGAAAAGAACTAAAGAAAAAAGGTAAAAAAGTGGTGTTTACAAACGGCTGCTTTGACATACTACACATCGGACACGTAAGGCTACTTCAAAAAGCAAAGGAGTATGGCGACGTATTAATACTAGGATTAAACACTGACGCATCGGTAAGAAGGCTAAAAGGACCAAGCAGACCAGTGAATAACCAAGAGGACAGGGCAGAAGTCATATCAGGACTAGAAAGTGTTGATTATATAGTATTCTTTGGCGAAGACACACCTGTAGAGATAATTAAGAAGCTAAAACCAGACGTGCATGTAAAAGGAGGAGATTACAACCCACATGATTACAAACAAATGCCAGAAGCAAAGACAGTACATGAATATGGAGGAGTTGTAGAGATAATAAAACTAACAGATGGAAAGTCAACGACAAACATAATTAATAAGATGAATTTTCTCCACAACGAAAAGAGTAGTTCACACTAATATAAAATGAAATATAGTGAATCTGAAACATTAGAACTGAAAAAATCCACTTCAGAAATAAATGAAGCCATAATTTCAATAGTTGCAATTTTAAATAAGCACAATGCAGGAGAATTAATTTTTGGAATATCTCCAAACGGAACTGTAAACGGACAAAGTTTTTCTGAAAAGACATTAAGAGATATTTCTCAAAAGATAGCAAATTCTATTGAACCAAAAATATATCCTCGAGTAGAGCCTCAAAAAATTGGTGAAAAATATTGTATAATTGTAAAATTTGTAGGAGATGAACCAATTTACTATGCTCAAGGCAAAGCATATGTGAGAGTTGCTGATGAGGATAAACTCATGTCTGCAAAAGAAATAGAAAAAAGAATACAATCAAAAAGTAATCTTAAATGGGATTCTTTTGTTTCAGATGTTTCTTTTGAAAAAGTCAATGAAACTCAATTAAAAAAGTATATTGAAGAAGCAAGAAAAACCGAACGAATTAATTTTTCTTATTCTAATAAAAAAGAAGTTCTTGAAAAACTTGAGTTAATTAAGGGAAATAATCTATTAAATGCAGGTAAAATATTATTTTATGATGCAACAGAAGTTCAGACCGCGGTTTTTGCAGGAACATCAAAAAATACTTTTTTAGATATTAAAGATAAGACTGCAAATATTTTTGAATTGATAGAATTTTCTGAAAAATACATTAAAGAACATATTGATTGGAGGGCAGATTTAAGCACAGGGACTCGGCAAGAGATACCTGAAATTCCTATAAGAGCAATATCTGAAAGCCTGGTTAATTCTTTTTGCCACAGGGATTATACTGCTCCTGAAAGCAATAAAGTTGCGATTTATAAAGACAGAATTGAAATTTGGAATCCTGGAGAGTTCCCATCTGAATTTAAACCATTAGATTTTGTGAAAAAAGAATTGCCATCAGTTCTTAGAAATCCAAAAATCGCAAAAATATTATACTATAATAGAAAAATTGAAAAATGGGGTTCTGGACTTCGTCGTATTTATGATGAGTGTAAAGAACACGATGTCAAAGTCAAATTTAAAGTCTTAAAATATGGATTTAGTGTTATATTTTTTCGAAGCAAACCAAAAGTAACAAAGCAAGAATCGGACACAAACCAGACACAAACCAGACACAAACCAGATGAAGAAAATAGACAGAAATGGATTTTAGACTACCTAAAAACTAATCAAACTATAAAATCTAAAGATATAATTCAAAAATTTAAAATTGTCAAAGATACATCTGTTCGAGACCTTAATAACCTTATTAAACAAAATAAAATCATTAAGAAAGGTGCAGGAAACAATGTGTGGTATGAGTTAAGATGAAAAAGAACTACAGGCATTATGATCAAGAAAAATTTCTAGAAGCCCTTGAAAACATAGATAAGAAAAAAACTAATAAAATACTAGATTTAGGTTCTGGCAAGGGAGATTTCACACATGAAATACAGTCAGTATTCAAAGGTTCTAGGATAACTGCAACAAAGATATATAAATGGCTTTACAAGAAACGACTTAAAATATTTACTAGAACAGCACAAATTTACAATAGAAAAAGGTCTTGTTACAAAGGTTTTTTTATCAGAAAACAAACACATACCGCTGCTTGAAAAAATAATACCCAAAATAGCACTATCACAAATATAGATTTATGAAAGAAAATGATGGAGAAGTAAGACTTGTAAAACTAATAGAAGGAAAATCAACGACAAACATAATTAATAAAATAAAATGATAATCGTTACAGGTGGAGCAGGATTTATCGGTAGTTGTATTGTAAAAGGCTTAAATGACTTAGGAATTTCTAATATAATTATTGTTGATGAACTAGGCACCGACGAGAAGTGGAAAAACCTCGTTAATCTAAAGTATAAAGACTTTATCCATAAAAACAATTTCTTAGAAGAATTAAAACTGATGAAAAACATCGACTTAATAATTCATATGGGCGCATGCTCATCAACAACAGAAACAGATTCAGATTATTTGATAGATAATAACTTCAAGTATAGCAAAGAATTGTTTGACTGGTGTTTAAAGAATAACTGCAGATTGATATACGCAAGCAGTGCAGCGACGTACGGCGACGGAAGCATTGGTTATGATGATTCAAAAACAGACGAGTTAAAGCCTCTGAATATGTATGGATATACAAAAAAATTATTTGACCAATACGTTTTAAACTCAGAAAACAAACCAAAGCAATGCGTCGGACTAAGATTCTTCAACGTCTACGGCCCAAACGAATATCATAAAGGAAAAATGGCTTCGGTAATATTTCACTCGTTTAACCAGATAAAAAAAGAAAAAGAGATAAAACTATTCAAATCATACAAGAAAGAATACTCTGACGGAGAGCAAAAAAGAGACTTTGTATACGTAAAAGACACAGTAGAAGTAGTTCTGTTCATGATGAAGAATGATAAAATTAACGGTATATTCAACGTTGGAACAGGAGAAGCAAGAAGCTTTAATGACTTGGCAAGAAGCGTGTTTAAAGCAATGAACCTAAAAGAAAATATAAAATATGTGGATATGCCGCAAGGACTAAAAGAAAAATACCAATACTACACACAAGCAAACATTGAAAAACTAAGAAAAGCAGGCTACAAAAAGAAGTTTTACAGCCTAGAAGAAGGAACAAAAGACTATGTGTGTAAATATTTAGAAAAAATGTGAATTATTAGAATAAATTTCAAGTTCATAAAATAATGAAAATAAACATAATAAATAGTTCTCCAAAAAATAGCGCAATATGGAAAGTAGGATATTATAATTATCTTGAATTAAAAAAAGACACTCATTATGATGTTAAATTTATAGATTTATGGGAAGAAAACAAAGTATCTCATAACAATATAATTAGAGCATTACAACTTCTAAAAGGAATAAATCTAAATTTAAAGAAAGACGAAATAAATTATTACATGACCCCCCTAATGTCAAAAACAATGAGGATAAATAAAGCAAAACAAAACATCATGTTTATACATGATTTGTATCCGTTGTATTATTCAGGAATAGGACTTAAAACAGTATGCAAAATACTCTATAAACAATCGACATTTGCAAATCTAATAGTTACTAACTCCGATACAACAAAGAATGAATATTTACAAGAATATGGTAAAACAAATAAAATATTTTCAAACCATCTTGGATTAGATAAAAAATATTTTAAAGTAAAAACTGTAAAAAAACCTAAGAAATTAACTTTCATAAGCATAGGAAGAGATGAACCAAGAAAAAATCTTGAATTTATAATTAATATTCTTAACAAAATTAATGTAGAATTTGAACTAATAAGAATAGGTGAATTTAGCAAGAAAAACATATCTAAGTTGAATAAAATAAAAAATAAAATACGAATATACAAAAATGTCAATGAAAATGAATTAATAAAACTGTATTCAAAATCACACATTTTACTATTTCCATCGACTTATGAAGGATTTGGAATGCCAC
Organism: Nanobdellota archaeon; assembly: GCA_018819065.1. Classification (GTDB taxonomy): domain Archaea; phylum Nanobdellota; class Nanobdellia; order Woesearchaeales. The sequence goes on from JAHJQL010000017.1 coordinate 87,194, forward strand.
CAATAGAAGCAATGGCATGTGAATGCATACCATTAGTATCAGACAAAACAAGTTTGCCAGAAGTAGTTCAAAATGAAGAACTAATAATTCCTCTTGAAGAAGAAAAATGGATTGAAAAAATAAAACAAATAATTAAAGATGAAAGTTACAAAAAAGAATTAATACAATTTGGAAAACAACAAATAAATAAATATATTTGGAAAGAACATAAAGAAAGATTTGAAAAAATATTGAATTATTTATAAAAATAAATTTCAGATGTGCTAAAATGTATATAACTCAAAAAAAATATTGGTCTTTTCTTTTCACAATCGACATTATTGGAAACATATTATTTTTTTGGACAAAACTAAAAAAACCTCCTAAAAGAATAAATAAAATCCTATTTATAAGACTTGAACATATAGGAGATATGGTACTTGCAACACCCATATTTGAAAGTTTCAAAAAAGAACATCCTGAATGTAAAATTCACGTGTTATGTAAAACCTTAAGTGAACCAATAATTAAATATAATCCTTATGTTAATAAAATAATTACATATGACCCTTCATGGATGATACAAAGACAAGAAGATCCAAAAAAAACTTTTTATTCGTTAATATCTACTCTTCGAAAAGAAAAATATGATTTAGTATTTGAAATGCATGGAGACCCAAGAAATAATTTAATAACATTTTTAACTGGAAGTTATACAATAGGATATTCTTGTAGAGGTGGAGGATTTTTCTTAAATAAAATAATTCAATATAATCCTAAGAAAAGAATGATTGAACAAAATCTAGATTTAATAACTAATTACTGTAAAAAAACTACTGACAAAACAAGAATATTTGTTGATAATAATTCAAAAAAAGAAGCAACCAAGTTAATGAAAAAGTATAATCTTAAAAGTAAACAATATATAATTATCAATCCTTTATCTGGCAGAAAAGAAAAAGATTTGACAACAGAAGAAGTTAATAAATTTATTAAAGAATATTCTGATCAAAAAATAGTAATCACAGGATCAAAATCAGAAATTGAAAAAAATAAAGTATATAATAAATATACAAATATAATAAATGTGACAGGTAAAACTAATCTTTTAGTATTAACAGAAATTGTGCAAAACGCAAAAAAAGTAATAGCACCAGATACAGGAATAATACACATTGCAAAAGCTGTCAAAACACCATTTGAAGCAGTATATAAGACAACTGATAAAAGTGTGTGGGGGTACTAGAATTGCTTAAAAAAACAGAACGAACTACGAACGATTCTAACACGAAGAATTTTAAAGTTTTATTTGTCTTGCCAGATTTTAATTACGTTGAAGAATACATGCCTGATTATTCTGGAAGCTTTTCGCTCGGGTTAGGATATGTTTCTGCAATGCTAAAAAAACACGAGTTTCAAACGTCACTAATTCATTTGACAAATAATATTCCTAAAAAGGAATTTGTAAAAAGAATAAAAGATGAAAACCCAGATCTAATTGGTTTTAGCATTTTTTCACATCAAAGAGCTGATGCTGAGAAATATGTTGGATTTATCAGAGATGCCAAAATAAATATACCTATAATAATTGGTGGAGTTCACGCAACAACAGACCCTGAAGATGCAATAAGAATTAAAGGAGTCAATTATGTTTGTGTTGGTGAAGGAGAATATCCACTGCTTGACTTATGCAACACATTATATGAACAAAAAAATACTACAAACATTCCAAATATATGGGTAAAAGAAAAACAAAAAATAATACAAAATGAAATAAGACCACTATTGCAAAATCTTGATGAACTTTCGTTTCCAGACCGAGAAATGTTTGATTATAAAAATCTTTCAGACACAAAAATGGGTGTTTTTAATGTTCTTGCAACAAGAGGCTGCCCATATAATTGCACATACTGCTGCAATCATGTATATCAGAAAATATACAAAAATAAAGGAAAATATGTTCGATTTAGAAAACCAGAATTTGTAATTCAAGAAATAAAAGAAGGATTAAAAAAATATCCTTATTTAAAATATGTAAATCTGGAAGATGACGCTTTTTGTTTAGATAAAAAGTTTGTAAAAGAATTTTCAAAAGAGTTTAAAAAAAAAATTGGTAAACCATTTAATGCAAATACACGTGTAAATCTAATAAATGATGAAGTCGCAAAAAACTTATCAAAAGGAGGATGTATACATGTTGCAGTTGGGATTGAGTCAGGAAACCAACAAATTAGAGAAAAAATACTCAAAAGATTTATGACAAATGAACAAATTCATAACGCAATTAAAACGTGCCATAAATATGGAATAACAGTCGGAACATATAACATAATAGGGCTACCACAAGAAAGCATAAAAAATGTTCTTGAAACAATAAAACTAAATGTGAAATCAAAAGCAGACTCAATGCATGTTTCAATATTTCAACCATATCCAAACACTGAATTATATAATTATTGTATAAAAAATAAAATGATAAAAAACTCAAAAGTCAGCACATTCTTTGGAGAATATCTTCTTAAAAATAATACAATAACAAAAGAAGAAGTAACGTTTGCTTACAAATATTTTTACATTTATGCTAAAGTATATAAAACAATTGGAAAATTAAAAATAATAGAAAAAACACTTGACAAAACATTCACAGCGAAGAAAACACATAAATTGCAATTAGCAATTTATCCGATTATGTTTTTTATAACAAACCCGATGATAGCCATTTACAGAATTATGATGAACATATCACCAAAAGCAACAAGAAAAATAAAATATTTGATTCTTGGGAGAAAATAATGCTAAAAGATAAATTAATATTAGAAACTGTTAATTGCTTAATATGTAAAAAAAATAAATTCAAGGTTAATAAAAAAATAATTATTAATACTAAAAAAGAAGCTAAAATAGTAAAATGTAAAAATTGCGGATTAGTATATTTATCACCAAGACCCAAAAATGTTGAACTATTATATTCTGAAAAATACTGGGAATTAAATGAAAATAAAAGTTTTGAACATTTAAACAAACAAAGAACTGATGCTGTTAAAAAAACAATTGAAAAAATTGAAAAATACATATCTAAACATCTGAATCAAGAACAAAAAATAAACATTTTAGATATAGGTGCAGGAGATGGACTTTTTCTAAACAGCATAAATAAAAAATTTAATAGATATGCAACAGAAATATCTAAAAGCGGTGTAAACTATCTTAAAAAAAAAGGAATAAAAAATGTTTATTGCGGAGATTTTAATGAAATAAACTTTAAAGAAAAATATGATGTTGTCAACATAAGTCATGTTATAGAACATCTTAAAAATCCCGCATATTTTTTAAAAAAAGTTAAAAAGATTATGAAAAAAGAAAGTATTTTGGTTATTTCAGCACCTAATGAAGATTCTTTTTTTACAAAAATAGTTAATTTACCAATTATAAGAAAACTGACTATCGAAAAAGATGAGTGGACGAATCAAAAAAAAGTCGACAAAATTGAATTCTGTTCAATAAAAAATAACAGCGAGTTAGGAGAAAGAAGATTTCTAATACATAATTTGCATCACTTTTATTTTTTTACACCTAAAACAATTAAATATTTATTAAAAATTAACAAGTTTAAGATAGTTTATTTTTATGATGGAAATTTAATAAAAACAAACTCTTCAATTAAGAACATGATTAAAAATAATTTTATTAATAAGTTATTCAAATTTTTTAATTCCCAAGAAGAATTATTAATCTTTGCAAAAATTTAAAAATGAGAAAAATAAAATATTTAATATTAGATAAATTGTTTTTTCTAATTAATAAAATTGTTAAGAAAAAAAAACCAAAAGTAGATGCTAAAACTATAAAAAAAGTTCTTATTATAAAATATTGTTGTATTGGCGATGTTCTTATGACAACTCCTTTAATAAAAGGTATCAAACAAACATTTCCTAAAACGAAAATTGATTATTGTGTTGGTGAATGGTCAAAAGAAGTTTTAAAAGAAAATAAATCACTAAATAGAATATTTATTGACAAAAAAAATAACAGAAAAGAACTTAAAAGAGAATTAAAGAACAAATATGATTTAATATTTATTTTAGATTTGGGTATTTCTGATCAATACTTTGCATATTCACTAAAACCAAAAATATTAGCAGGTCTTGACAGCATGAATAGAGGTTTTCTTTTGAACTATAAAATGAAACATGAAGTTGATGATAATATTCATGAAACAGATGCATATCTTGGAGTTTTAGAGTCTCTTGGTTATAAAACAAAAGATAAACAAATGGAAATGATTCTAACAAAAGAAGAGAAAAACTTCGGTTTAAATTTTATTAAAACAAACAATCTTGAAGATAAAAAAATGGTTGGAATATTTCCTGGTGGTGGACATAATCCGGGAACCACTATGAATTTAAAACAATGGGGAAGTGAAAAATATGCTGAATTAGTAAATAAATTAACAAATAATGATTTTTCTATAATATTGTTTGGTGGAAAAACTGATAAAGAAACAATTGATAATGTAAAAAAATTATTAAATAATAAGAATAAAGTAATTGATGCGTCAATAAAATATAATTTAAGACAATCATCTGCATTAATAAGCACATGCGATTTATTTATTTCAAATGATTCAGGACCAATGCACATCGCATCAGCTCTTGGAGTGAAAACAATATCAATATTCGGACCTACAAATGCAAATCTATTAAAACCTTTAGGGAAAAATGATTTTATGTTTTACACAAATAAAAAATGCACTCCTAATTATACAAACAAAAATAACAATCATGATTGTCATCCATGTTATAGACAAATAATAGGTGATTTTAATTATGGATGTCAAACAAAAGATTGCATGAAAAAAATACTTGTTGAGGATGTTGAAAAAAAAGTTTATGAAATACTACAATAAAGAATATGCTTTAAACCATCAAAAAAATGCTAAAGAGTATTGGGAGTATAAAGAAATATTTAGATTATTCACACCTAAAAAAAATTCTTCAATATTAGAAATTGGCTGTAATACAGGTGACTTAATAAAACTTCTTTACGAAAGAGGCTACAAAAATATTTCAGGAATTGATATAAACTCTCAAGCTGTTAAAATCGCAAAAAAAAAAGTTCCTAAAGCAAACATACAAATTAAAGATATCATGAAAACAATCCCAGAAAAAAAATACGATATAATTTATGCATTACATATTATTGAACACTTTGAAAATACTGAAGATTTTCTTAAAAAAATTAAAAATTTACTTAATAATAAAGGAATACTTATAATTTCATGTCCTAATAAAATAGCCTATTTAATGAGATTAGAACATTTTATCAGAGGAAAAAAGCACTGTTTTGATCCGACACATGAAAAATATTTCTCAATATTAGAATTACAAAAAGAATGTAGAAAAATAGGTTTTAAAATTATGAGAAAAAGCACTTTACCTCTTGATTTAATAACACAAAAAATCCTCGAAGGAAAAAATATTAGAATTCCTGCAACGATATTTGGAGGTCATAATTATATAGTGTGTCAAAATGATTAAAAAATTAATATTATTTTATCCATCGAGCGAATCTGATTTTGAAGGTAAAGATATAGATTTTGAAATACCAGGAATACCTATTGGAATAATGAGTTTAGCAGCATATATAGAGTCAAAAGGATACGAAGTAAAACTAATAGATTCGAGATTATATGATAAGAATACTAGTAAAAACATGTTGTTTAATGAAATAAATGAAGAAACAATTGTAGGAATTTCAGCCACCACATCTCAAGTAAAACATGGATATATAATTTCTAAAGAAATAAAAAACAAATTTTCAAAAACAAAAATTGTTTGGGGCGGAATACACCCAACACTTTATCCAGAACAAACAATAAAAGGAAAATATGTTGATTTTGTGATAAATGGTGAAGGTGAATATGGATTACTGGAACTAATAAAACAACTTAACCTGACAACACCCGATTTTTCAAAGGTTCCTAGTCTAATTTATTTAAAAAGAAGTAAAATCATACAAAATCAATTAACTTTCTGTTCTGACATAAATGAGTTACCAGATCCGTCATATCATCTTCTAGAAATTGAAAAATATACAAATCGTGAACTTTATTTTTATGATATGAATAAAAAATACAAAACCATTGACATAAACACCAGCAGAGGTTGCCCATATAGATGCTCATTTTGTACAAATACCATTAATGGTTTTAAAAATTGGAGACCATTAGATGCAAAAAGAGTTAATAAACTAATCGATAAGTTGATCACAAAATATAAAGTAGAACACATATGGTTTATGGATGATTATTTTTTTGGAAATAAAGAAAGAGTAAAAGAAATTATTAACCACTTAATTAAAAAAAAATATAATCTCACCTGGGAGGCAAATGCAAGAGCTAATTTATTTAGAAATAATTATTTTACAAAAGAATTTATAAAATTAATAAAAAAAAGTGGTTGTATACAGTTAAGAATGGGTATAGAATCAGGTTCGAATAGAGTTTTAAAAATATTAAAAAAAGATATATTTATTGATGATGCAATAACTGCTACCAAAAAATTAAAAAAATATAAAATAAGAAGTAACATGTATTTTATGGGAGGAATTCCTGGAGAAACAAAAGAAGAGTTCATACAAACAATAAAACTAATGATTAATTTAAAAAAAATAGATTCTAACTCGCTTATTCAAGGGCCTGGATTATTCAGACCATATCCGGGAACAGAATTATATAAAGAATGCAAAAAATTAGGATTTGAAGAACCAAAAACGCTTGAAGAATGGACTAAAATTAATTTGACAAATAATTTCGGAATAAATGAAAAAGACATTCAATGGGTTGATTTTGCACCTGAAGTAATAACGTCTGAAATAACTGTATTTAATTTTATGTATGGACACAGCAATAAGTCAAGAAATAAAAAACTTAGCATTACTAGAATAATATTATATTATATTGCACTATTAAGATTAAAAACTAATTTTTTTAAAATACCAATGGAAAAAAAATTATTAGAGATAAAACAAAGAATGACAAAAAAGTAAAAACATGAAAACTATTATAAATTTATTAAAATGTCCTGTTTGTAATTCAAACATTTCAGAAAATTTAAAGTGTGAACAATGTTCATACACAATCTCCAAAAAAAAAAATGTTTTTTTGTATAAACAGTTTCTAGACAAACAAATGTTGCGAGAAGACAACTTAAATAAAGAAATAATAAAAAATTCAAAAAAATTTAGAAAAGAAATAATTAATAAAAAAGGAATATTTTCAGTAAAAAAGATTATTAAAAGAATAAAAAAAGATAAAAAAATAAATAAAAACTCTGTAGTTCTTGAACTTGGCGGTGCAAATGGATGGTTATCAGAAATAGTATCTAAAGAAACTTCTAACGTATATAATACAGATATCTCATTTTGTTTTTTAAAGTATGGAAAAATTCCTTCTTTTCTTATCCCTATGAACAAAATTGATAAAATATTCAAAAAAGAAAGTTTTGACATAGTCTGGGTTAATGCTGCATTGCATCATTGCGAAAATCTTGATGAAGTTTTTAAAGCTGTTAAGTATGTTCTTAAGAAAAAAGGGATATTCATAATCAGCAATGAACTAATTGTCGGAAAAATTATAAAAAATCCGGATGTAAAAAAAGCAAACGAAGCTGGAGCGCAGGATTACCCTTATCAATTATCACATTATGTAAACACCTCAAAAAAATACTTGAAAACTTCAATTTTTTTGCCAGATGATTTGGATTATTTTATAAAAAATCCGCAAGTTATTCAAACAGGGTACAAAAGAATTATTTTTAGACTAATTAAAAAAGTTGGTTTTTTCAGATTAAAGGATACATTTTTATTTAAAAAAATATATCTTGCTTTCGGAGAACTATTTGGTGCACCAGTATTAATAATATGCGAGAATGACTAAATGAAAAAAATTAAATTGTCAGGATTTATTGTAGTAAGGAATGAAGAAAAAAATATTGAAAGATGCTTAAGATCTCTTGATTTTTGTGATGAAATAATAGTTGTAGATCAGGAAAGCACTGACAAAACAGTTAAGATAGCGAGAAAATATACGAAAAACATTTATCATGACAAATGCTGGGGATATGCTGACCCTAGCAGAAAACTAGGAGCTAGCAAATGTAAAGGACGATGGATTCTAAACTTGGATGCTGATGAAGAAATCACAAATCCCTTAAAATTAGAAATATTAGATGCGATAAAAAAAAACACTGCAGATGCATATTATATTCATAGAGAGATATATTTTTTGGAGAAAAAAATAGTGTGTGTAAGTGAAACTGATTATGTTCTCAGACTTCATAAAAAAAATACTGTAACTTATGTTTCAAATATTCATGTATGTGTAATTCCAAAAAAAAATATTATTATCAAAAAACTTAAAGAATCTATGAATCATTATGCAACAACATCTATAAAACAAGCACTAGAAAAAATTAGAAGATACGCGAAAATTCAAGCTAAAACAGACAAAAAATATAATTCTTTTCCTCGAAAGTATTTTGGAATATTTTATACTCCCATCTATTATTTTGTCTACATCTATTTCATCAAAAAAGGATTTTTGAATGGACAAAATGGTTTTATATATGCATGTATGGATTTCTATTATCAAATATTGATATATAGATATTTATGGTTCAAATAAAAAAATAGATTAAATCTTTCTCGCTTTTACAATATATAATAAAGAGAACCTATTTGGAATCTTATATGCTAAAAACTTTCTAAAAGACTTAGGCATAAATGTCAAAATATATGCTATTAGATTAATAAATTTTGAAGATAAACATTTTGCCCGAGTTATATTTTTCACATCTCTCTGCCATGTATTAAATGCGGGAACATGTTCAACCCACTCAACATTAAAACCTGTCTTGTTTAAATCATCAATCAAATTTTTAATATAAATTCGCCTTACATGATGTACCCCATCTGCGGGATTGTTAGGCTGACCTATAAACAACACCCCGCCATCTTTAAGTACATTGTTTACCTCCGTTAGTGTCTTACTTGGATGATTCAAGTGTTCGAGAACCTCAAAACAATACACAACATCATAACTATCCTCTTTTATAGGAAATCTTTTATGAATATCTGTTTTAATTGTTTTATAACCTAATTTTCTAGAAAATTTTAATCCAGAATCAGAAATATCCATGATAGTAACATTTCTTATGCCGAGATAATACATGAAATGTCCATTGCCACCGCCAATGTCTAACAACGATTTTTTTCCTTTTACAACAAGCTTCTTTTTGAAATCATGATATAATCTCTCATAATATTTTATCTCTTTTCGCTTCTCAAACTCTTTATCCCAATAAGTTTTATAGTATAATCCATAATTTTCTTGCATGATTTTAAAAATGATATATCTTTTATAAATCTCCTTATTTTATTATTGTGCTAGAATGCAGATTATGCAAAAAAAAAGAATGCAATAGACACTACGATTGCAACAAGTCTTGGATTCATGCTAATGACTTACTTAACAACGAGACTAATCTTAAAAGAGTATCCTGTTCACATCGATAAGTTCATCCAGTAAAAAAACAATCTTCTCCAGATTCATATTCTTAGCAGCATTAAGCATTCTAATAATATTTAAATTAAGCATTCTAATAATATTTAAATAAACAATCAATAAACTATTATTGATGAACAAGCTCACTAGAACAACAATTCAGCTTTTCATAATTAGTCTTTTTATTGGGCTAATCAATTATCTTTTAAGGATTGTATTTGCCAGGAACTTAACTTTGGAGGAGTATGGTTTGTTCTATGCTGTTTTCGCACTTGTTTCCTTCTTTGCTCCTTTTAGGGATTTGGGTCTTGGCGAGTCTACCTTGTTTTTCATTAATAAATATGTTGTCAAGTCTGACAAGAAGAGAATCAAAGCATCTATAGTTATTGGTATTCTTCCTCAGCTCATTCTTGGAATAGTCATTGCAGCAATTCTCTTCTTGCTTAAGGGTTACTTGGTTAAAAACTATTTCAAGAATCCCTTAGCAGACCCAATAATGACTATTTTAATCATCCTTTTTGCTTTTGAGACTATAAGGCCTACTTTGATATATCTCTTCTTAGCTTATCAAAAAGTTGCTTTAAGCAAGTTAAACGACTTGATTTGTTCTCTATCTATATTAATAGTTTCAATAATACTATTTTCTTTTTCATCATCATCAAAAACAACAGTTCCAGCAATAGCTTACTTAATAGGATCAGTTGTAGCAATAGTCATATTTGGAATCATTTTTTACACTCAATTTAAAGATGTCATCAAAGAGAAAGCAGCCATAAACAAAGCGTTAATAAAAGAGATGTTTAATTATGCTATTCCAATTATGTTTTCCACGGCTGGAGCTATGATTTTAGTCTACAGCGACACATTATTATTAACTTATTTTAAGGGTGTGGAGTTAGTTGGATTATATAACATCGCGTACCCTGCTTTAGGAGTTATATTAATTTTTATAACGCCAATAAGCATAATTCTTTTCCCAAAGATATCTAACCTTTACCATCAAAAGAAGTCTCAAGACATAAAAAACATTTTAAGCATAATATACAACAATTTCTTGCTCTTAACAATTCCTTTGGGACTTGCATTCTTTGTTTACTCTGATTTAATTATTTCTTTGCTCTTTGGAGTAAAATACATAGGTGCAACTAACACGTTAAAGGTTTTCTCATTAGCATTCATATTCATAGGTATAAGAGATATCAACTTTAACATAATCGCAGGTATTGGAAAAGTCAAGGAGCGCTCAAAGATACTCTACTATGGCGCAGGATTCAACGTAATACTAGACTTAATCTTAATTCCAAAATACGGTGCAAGTGGAGCTGCAATTGCAACAGGCCTCGGATTTGCATTAATGGCTTACCTAACAACAAAACTAATCTTAAAAGAATACCCAATCCACATCGAAAAGTTCATCCAGTTAAAAACAGTATTCTCAGGACTATTATTCCTTGCTTCATTAAGTCTGCTTAAAAAAATAATTGTTATGAGCAACGCAATAATAGAAGCAATAATTGTCTGCACAATTTCAGGAATAATTTATGTACTCGCACTATACTTATTAAAAGTTGTAACTAAAGAGAAAATACTGTTTTTAAAAGAATTAGTTTTGAAAGAATGATCAATTTTTCTTCCACTCAATCATCTTTTTTATCATATCTTTAATTGACATTGTTATCTTCCAGTTTGGATAGTTTTTTTATCTGTCCCTCTTCATTGTGTGCTGGTATTAACACGCTTAATTTCATTTTAAGAAATCCTTTTTTAGCTTAATATTGGCTTGAGACTCTTCTCGTTTTTTCGTATCCATTCAACAACATCTTTTACAATCTCGTCAATTGTAATCTTTGGCTTCCAACCACACTCTCTTTTAATCTTTGTCGTGTCTGTCAAGTAGATTGGAACATCCTGTGTTCTATCTTCTTTCACACTTCCAATCTTTATCTTGTTGCCTGTGTATTTCTCGCAGAGCTTAGTTAATTCTAAAAGTGAAACACTAAATTCTCTTCCACCACCAACATTATAGGTTTTTCCAGAGAACTGCTCTATATTTTCAAGTTGTAATTTTAGTAGTCTATAAAGATCTTGTATGTGAATAATATCTCTTACTTGTTTTCCTTCTCCGCCATAACCGATGTAATTCAATTCTCCTTTAAAGTAGTGCTTTGCAGCCCATAAGACAATTAATCCTTGATCGACTTTCCCCATCTGCCAAGGGCCAGCTATTACTCCGCACCTGTCAATGACTGCTCGCATATCATAAGCATCGATGTACTCGTTTATTAGTATTTCAGAAGCTAATTTTGTCGCTCCGTAGAACGAACTTGCTCCTTCAATTGGAAAATCTTCAGATATGCCTTTAGAGGACGCACCTCTAACAGGTTGGTTTTCTGCAAGTTCAAAACGAGTCTCTTTTTCCACAAGCTTTAATGAGTTTATCAGTTTTGTAGGATAAACTCTGCTTGTTGACAAAAAAAGAAAATCTGCTTTGTTCTTCCTTGCAACCTCCAAACAATTAATCGTTCCAAAAAAATTTGTATTGATAACGTATTCAGGAGACTCATCACTATAACCTGCGAGGACGGATGGCTCTGCAGAGCAGTCAATAACACAATCAACATCTCTTATGCCCGTCAAATCTTCCTTATTTCTAATGTCTCCATGAAAAAATTCTATATTGTTGTCTTTTAATCTTGGAATTGCGAGTTCTGATCCTCTGCGCTTGAGACTGTCAACGCAGACAATTTTTATCTTAGGAAAATCTTTTTTTAGAAATATCGCCAGGTTTGAGCCGACAAATCCTGCGCCTCCAAAAACAACTATTTTTTCATATCTCATGAATAAGCGAGATAAATCTTATTTGATTTATATGTTTTCTTTTTTTCAGATGAAAAATAACATCAATTTCCATTATGATTTCTAATTGATGGAAGAAGTTTAAACCATTCAATAGTTTGTCTTAAGCCCTCATCTAATTCAACTTCAGGTTTCCATCCAAGCATCTTTCTAGCTGATGAAATGTCTGGTTGCCTCTTTGTTGGATCATCCTGAGGGAGTTTCTCAAATATAAGAGGAGAACTTGAATTAGTAAGTTGCTTTACTTTTTGCGCTAGCTCAAGTATTGTAAACTCATCAGGGTTTCCTAAATTTTTTGGCTGAACAAAATTGGAGTTCATCATCATGATTAATCCTGAAACCATATCACTGATATAGCAAAAACTCCTTGTCTGCTTGCCAGCACCATATATTGTTATTGGCTGATTAGTCAATGCCTGTCTTATAAAATTAGAAATAACACGACCATCACCAGGCCTAAGCCTTGGACCATAAGTATTAAAAATCCTGACAATCTTAACATCTGCTTTCTTCTCTCGATGATAAGCCATTAGTAGTGCTTCTCCAAAACGCTTGCTCTCATCATAACAACTTCTTATACCAACTGGATTAACATTTCCCCAATAACTCTCTTTTTGAGGATGCTCTTTTGGCTCACCATAAGCTTCGCTAGTAGAGGTGAATAGGAGTGTTGCATTCTTTTTCAAAGCCAACTTCACAAGGTTGTTTGTTCCAATAGAATTTGAAAGTGCTGTTTCAACAGGGAATTTTTGGTAATCAACTGGACTTGCTCTTGAAGCAAGATGATATATTTGATCAATTTTTTCTTTTATAAAAAAAGGCTTAATAACATCATGGTTGATAAACTTAAAATTCTTGTTCTTTAATAAATGCTTAATATTGTTTTTGTGACCTGTTGATAAGTTATCCATACAAATAACTTTATTTCCTTGAACAATCAATTCGTCGCATAAGTGACTTCCAATAAATCCTGCACCACCAGCAACTAGAATAGTTTTCATCTACCAACTCCTTTATATGAAAATCCTTTATCTTTAACTTTTTGAGGGTCGTAGATGTTTCTGCCATCAATTATAATGTGATTCTTCATCAATTGTTTCATAAAGTCAAAGTCTGGCTCTCTGAATTGATCCCATTCAGTCACAATTATGAGTGCATCAGCATCTTTTAGAGCGTCGTATTGGTTTTCAACAAGATTAACTCCTTTTAAGTATTTCTTTGCCTCAGGCATCGCTTCAGGATCATATGCAAACACTTTGGCGTACTCGTTTTTTAATTGTTCAATAACCACCAATGAAGGGGCATCTCTGATATCACTTGTTTTTGGCTTAAAAGAAAGACCCCACACAGCAATTTTTTTACCTTCCAGAACTGGCAAAAATGCTTTTAGTTTTGGAAGCAAAGACCTCTTTTGCCTTTCATTAACGTAATCAATAGCTCTTAACAATGTTGATGGATTATTATGTTGTTCTAATGTTTGAGCTAGTGCTTTGACATCTTTTGGAAAGCAAGAGCCACCATATCCAACTCCCGCTTGCAAGAATCTTGGACCTATCCTGTCATCAAGTCCTATTCCTTTTGCAACCTCTTTTATGTCAGCCCCAACTTCTTCACATAGATGAGATATTTCGTTCATGAAGCTTATTCTTGCTGCAAGCATGGCATTTGATGCATATTTTATGAGCTCAGCAGTCTTTACATCTGTAATCATGATTGGTCTATTGATGCGTGCAACTGGTTCATAAAGGTGTGTCATGAGTTCTTTTGCCTTCTTTGAATCTGTACCTATAACTATCCTATCAGGCACTTGAAAGTCTTGTATTGCACCACCTTCTTTTAGAAATTCAGGATTTGAAACAACATCAAAAGAATGTTTAGTTCTCATATTATTTTTTATTATCCTATCTGTTTTTTCAGCTGTTCCCACAGGAACAGTGCTTTTATTAACAACTAATTTATAACCATTAATATAAGCTCCAACACTCTTTGCAACATCAAAAACAAAGTCAAGATTGGCCTCTCCATTCGACTTTGGAGGGGTTCCTACACAGATGAATATTATATCTGATTTTTGTATTGCTTCTTTTGCATCTGTTGTAAAGAATAATCTTTTTTCTTTATAATTTCTTATAACTAGTTCTTTTAACCCTGGCTCAAAGAATGGCATCAATCCTTTTTTCAAAGCATTTATCCTGTCTTTATCTATGTCAACACAAATAACTGTGTTTCCAAGATCAGCAAAACAAGTACTTGTAACAAGGCCAACGTAACCAGCACCAAAAATAGCTAATTTCACTTTAATTACTTGAAAATAGCAATCCATTTATATACATTTCTTAAACAGTTAAGAATAAGTCCGAAATTAGTTGACACTTTTTAGTTTGTGAAATTTTTAGTTTCTTTTTAAATGTGGTCGGTTATAAGACCTTTTTTCAAAACTTGTTTTTGTAAACTAGTTTTGAGTTTCTAAATTAATTCATCGTCGTGAA
>JAHJQL010000018.1 GCA_018819065.1 Nanobdellota archaeon
GTGTCTGCGTTGTCTCCTAGTGTTTCTATGTAGCTGTTTGCTTTTGCCACTTTTACTAGTGAGTGGCTGATTCTGCTTAAAGGCAAAATTATACTACAAGAATCGAAAGTTTTTTGTAAAAACGATGTTATATGTGTCATTTTCCAATCGGAGATACTGTTTTGGGATGTTTTTCTGTTATCATCACTGAATATCTTTTTATCATTACAAAATATTTAAAAATAAGTGTTTCATCTTTTATAATCAGATTAGTGAAAAATTAGGATGTAATGATGGTTTTTGGTTTTTTAGAACAATTTTTAGTTGATTACTATTATTTTTATTTATTAATAATATTTCTTTTGATAATTTTGTTATGCTATTTGAATTTACACTCTTTTAAGCAGGAGTTTAAGAACATAAGAAAATTAACATTAATTTTTTTGATATTAATATTCTTATTAGCAATTTTCTTAAGATTATTTTTTATAGAACACATCTTTCAAGTTTACAACGATGGTTTTGCTCTCATCAATGTTGGCGAAGAATTTGCTTTGAATCAAAAATTTGCTTTCTGTAATTCAAGAGTTACTATAGACTGTTTGAGTTATTATTATAACCCATGGCCACCAGTCATGCCTTTTATCTATTCGTTATTGTTTCAGACATTCGGAATTTTAAATTCAGTCATTTTTTTTTTTAATTCTATTATAGGAAGTCTCACTGTAGTTTTATTGTTTTTTCTCACTTACACAATATTTAAAAATGAGCTTGTAAGCCTGTTTGCAGCCTTTGTTTTGGCAGTCCATCCAATTCATTTAAACCTGTCAGGAAGCGCTGCTTTGGGTATTGGCTCATTGTTTTTCTTATCGTTTACATTGATTAGTTTTTTTGTTTACTTAAGAAAGAAGACATTTTCAACAGGACTTCTGTTTTTCTTGTCATTCTTATTTTTTTCACAAATAAGAATAGAAAACATTTTTTTGATATTCTTTTTGATACCATTTTATCTTTTTAGCGAAAAAAAAGCTAAGTTTGAAAAACAATTTGGAAAGCTGTTGCTTGTAATAATATTATTTTTTGTGTTGTTTTCTCCTTTGATAGCTAATACTCTTGTAGGTGTTGATAAGAGTGTTCCAAACTGGACATTATCGTTGAAAGACCATTATCTATCTCTTAAAGAAAACTTTAAGTCAAACATAATATTTTTGTTTAAAAGTCAATCAACTCACTTCATAATATCTTTTTTATTTATAGTTGGGTTTATTGTCAGTTTCAAAGACAATAGAATGCTTCCATTCATGTATTGGTTAGTTTTTTTGTTCTTCTTCATATCATCTTATTCTGGAGGACCTTTTAGTCTTGGATCAAACTATCACTATGTTTTGATATTCTTTCTTCCTTTTATAGTAATTTCTGCAAAAGGATTTCAGATAATGTTAAACTTTCTTGCTGAAAAGCAAAAGGTCATTCTTTTACTAGTCATACTTTTTATTCTTCTTATGTGGCCTTTTTTACAAAAAGATTTTATATTTTTTCACGAGGCACATCTTCATGATAAATATATTTTTGTTTCAAATATTACACACTCGTTTGATTCTAATTGTTTATTCTTTTATAACTCTGCAAATGTTTATGATAACTCGTTAACATTTTCTGCGATTACAAATCACCGAGTCTTTGACACTGCTACTTTTAGACATTCATCACTTGGTGTCAAACAAGATTATTTACTGCAGATAAAACGTGTTGATTGTAAGAAATTTTTTTCAGAACAGTATAAGTCATCGGAGGATAAAACAATATTTTTGGATATTTGGGGTTTGACTCTAAAGGGAACTCTTGAATCAGTACACCGTTTTTCTAACTCTTCATTTATTTTTGTATATGATTTGTCAAACGATTTAAATGTTGTATCAGGAGCTGTTGATTAAGAATGAAACTTCAATTTATAAATGCACTTTTAGGCGGTGATTTCAGCGCAATGGATATAGGCATCACTCAATTAGCGACAGTAGTAAATAACTCTGAGAATCACAAGGCAAGCATTCTGGATTTAACATTTCACACAAAAAACTGGCAGAAGCATCTTCATTACAATATAAAAAGGTTTAAGCCTGACATTATTGCTATTTCCTGTAACACTCTTTACATGCAGTACGTAAAAAGTATTGTAAAAGAGATAAAAGAACACTATGACATTCCAATAATTGTTGGTGGATACCACGCTTCAATGTATCCAAAAGAAACTCTAAGCATACCAGAAATAGATTTTTTAATAGTTGGAGACGCTGAACACTCAATTCTACAATTCTTGGACGAGTATGAAAAAGGAGGAAAGAATTTTAGTAAGATAAATGGGCTTTGGTATAAATATAAAGGCGGAATTAAACAAAACAATGAAGGTTGCTTCCTCTCAGATCTAAATAACTTGCCAACGCCTGACTGGGACTTATGGGAAGACTTGGACAAATATTTCTACTATCTTGGAATGCTTTATGTGATAGGCTCAAGAGGATGCCCTTACAAATGTACATATTGTGATGCAATAGCAATGGCGAAAGCAGCAAAAGGACCATATTACCGTGTCAGAAACGCGACAAGTTACGCTAAAGAGATAGCGATGCAATGGGAAAAATATGAGAAGAGAGGGATGAGACTTGCACAAGTCTATGATCAAGTATTCACGATAAACAAGAAATGGGTCAAAGAATTCTCACAAGCATACCGACAATATACAGATGTTGAGGAACACAGTTTTAGCACCTTTGCAAGAATAGATCACCTTGACAAGGAACGACTAAAAGACCTTGGAAAAGCTGGCTGCAAACTGCTTAGGGTGGGAATAGAAGCAGGAAACCCTTACATCAGAAACACTATTTACAAGAAGAATGTATCAACCGCTCAAATAAAAAAGACTTTTAAAATAGCAAAAGAAAACGGGATAAATTTCACAGCATTCTACATACTTGGAGGACCTGCCGAAACTAGAAAAACGATAAACGAGACTATAACACTCGCAAGAGAGCTAAATGCTGCAAGATCTGCTTTTTTTATCTACAAACCATTTACACAAGAAGGAATGAACCAGATAGAAGCACACGGAGGAACAGTCGATCAAAAAAGGTGGGAGAAAGCCGATAACATAACTTTTGATGCAGTTGTAAAACTAAAAGATATTGGTCCAGTTGGAGTTGAGTGGATGCAAAAAAAAGCTTATTTATTGACATTTGGCAAGAGACTTCTGCACATGGTAGCAACAGACAAACACAAGTACTTTACTCATTTAGCAACGTACATGACAAGAGGACTCAAAGATGGCTTGGATTATCACTATTTAGTACCATACTTTCACATATACGGATATGACTGGGTAAACAAATAATTTCTAGACATTAGACATTATACTGCTAGTGGGTTGAGTGGGTAGTCCAAGATGATTTGATGCAATCCAAGGAATAAGATGAAGCATGTTGAGAACTAGAATAATTAGCAGAATGTATTTTAGATTTTTTTTATCAGAATAATTTATTAGCAGCATGTTTCCAAATATTGAATATGTGAGAGCCACAGGGCTAAACTGATCCCAATCCTGTCGTCCGCTAAATCCCATCACACTTGTAAACGTGTAGAAAAGGAAGAATGCAACAAGAACAAACATAAATGTGTAAAAGTTTCGCTTTTGCAGATTAGTTTCTGTCTTTATCTTTTTTTTGTATGTCATCCAAGACATGATCAATATGAATAGTCCAAAAGGCGCAATCAGTAAATGTTCATTCACAAGCTCATTAATGTGTTCATGCGAAAACAAGGTGAACTTTTGTTCTTCCGGATATTTAATTTCAAAGAGAGGGTAAAACCTTGCAAAGACTGATTGTCCATGACCAAAGCGACCATATTTGTCTGTGGGACTGTTAGGTATTGATGCATTCCACTCGAAGAAGTAGATGTATGCTCCAAATAAGATGATTATCACTAAAAAGGTTGTTGAAATCTTGAATATTCTTGCAAATAATTCTTTATGATTATTCGATTTCTTTATGAGTGCTGCGGCTATCAACGATGGTATTAAAAATCCAGCTGAGAGATGCAAAAGTACGGTTAATACAAGAATTAGTGAGGGAATAAATATGGATGTTTTATCTTTAAAATAAAGAATTATTGTGTAAATATATATTATTATTCCGGTTGCAAAAATTGTGTAGTATTCTACATGACCAAAGAATAGTTGTGTCGTGCCTAATGTCATTAACAACAAGAAAAAATATACTTTTTTTATACTCTCTTTGAACAAAGAATCAGATATTAGCAGAAGGAAAAAGACAGATACTGCTCCAAACAAACAGCTTATAAGAGAAATTGTATGATAAGGAGTAAAACCTGCAAAGCTAAAAATCTTTTGAAACTGGTGAAATATCACAAATGTCAATGGACTAGTCATGATTATGGATTCTTTAAAGAAATTCTTCATTATGTCAAAGCCATCACCATAGATTATTCTGCTCTTGAAATTCCAGAATATAAACAAGAATACTAAGCTGATTAATATGAATGTCATATACTTATTGAATTTAAAATTTTTCACAGTCGATTCTAAAAATTCATTAGCTCTACGATTAATTTTTGGTATCAAGAAAATTATGCCGACAGCTAAAAAAATAATTTTCGCTGCCAAAGAGAAATATTTAAGATGATAAAAACCATAATTCCACTCTCTTGGATAAAAACCGCTGTAAAGGGTTAATGCGACAAATAACAAATAATAACCTATTATGAATAAGAGAACTTTGTTTTTCTTTATGATTCCAAAATATTTGTTGAAAATGTTCATTTTCTTAATCTTGTAGTGTGAAGCAACTCTCTTTAAAGTTAGTGTTTTTTAACAAGTAAATACTCCCCTTTTGATATGTTATTTTATATCCCATTCTATTAGTTGTCTCCTTAATGTAAATGTCCGGATTTTTCACAGGTGCAATATTTCCCTTGCTGTCAAAAATGAAGTAATCTGCATAGTTACAGTTGTGAAACAATTCAAAGAGGTAAGTTGCTTTTCTATCAGAAACTAAGTAGTATATATGGTTTTGAGCCATCACAGAAGCGCCTTGTGGAATCATAGAAACTGCTTCTTTGATGGATGGAAAATTCTCTTTTGGAGTCTGTCCAATTATATCTCCTGTTATTGGACACTCGTTTTTGGAATAAACACCATCAAATAAATAACAATTTTCTTTAACGAGTGGTATTATTCCAAACGTTATGTTTGACAACAAAGAAGTTATTAACACAAGAATTAAAATATTATTAAGTATATTTTTTTTAAACAGTTTTCTAATTCTTTTAATCCCAATTATAGTTGCATACATTATTAGAGGAATTAGTGGATAAGAATAATGTGCAAGAATATCATACTTATAACCACTTGCACTAAATATGTTTTGTATTATTACAGGAATTCCTATGATTAATACTTCGGGTGCGAGTAGTGATATAAAGAATGTATGTTGAAAAAGAGATCTGAAATAAATTATTTTTCCTTCTAAACTTCCATAACTTAAAGCATATCCAGGTTTTGTTATTATAGTTGTTATTATCTCTTTAAAATCAGTTCCTAAATGACCATATAATTCTTTTATGAAAGGATATTTTGTTTCTGTGCTGAAATGAGGCATGATTACGGTTGTTGATAATTGAAACCACGTGATTCCAATTATCATTAGAATTAATCCGAGTTTCTTGTCATATTTTATTAAAGTATATATGCCTATCATGAATACTATAAATGATACTGTTTCATTTGTTAGCATTGCTAGAATGATGGATATTAAAAAAAATTTAACATTTTTTTTGTATAGAAAGTAAAGTGCAAATGCTAGAAATGAAACTGATAGCATTATTGGATGAAAAGACCTTAAGTTGCTATAATAGAATGATGGAAACAACAAATAGCTAATCATGAACACTATTCCTGCTTTCTTGCTTTTCAGGTATTCTTTTGCAAAGAGATAAATTGGTACTGCACTTATCGCAATCAAAAGATTTGTTAATATAATAAATATTGTGATATTTTCAAACAAGTAATATATTGGTAGGAAAATAAATAGGATTGGAGAATTATGTCTAGCAAAATGATTTCCACCATTACTTACAGAACTAAAAAAGTTTCCATTAAGAGTATTCCATTCTGCTTGTTCAATAAATCCTATTTCATAGATGTAATGAACGTTGTTGTAAAGAACAAATGAAAAGCTGATTGTGATTATAAAGAATATCAAAGGTGCAAGCAGATATGACTTCTCGTTTTTTATAATCTTTTTAACAAACTCTACAATTATCATTTTTTGAATTCCCTTTCTTTCAAGAACTTTAGTATCTCTTTTGCCACCAGTTCATGACCAAATGCATTTGGATGTATTGTATCCATTAAGTCTTTTCTTTTAATCTTTGAAACTGGGTAATTGTTGAATGTGTCAAGCATGTCAATAGTGAAAAAATTGTTTTTTAAGGCTTCACCATTTACTTTTTCATAAATTTCTATTAGAGGATAATCATTCCACGAATAATCGTTGAACAATATTGGGAATATAACTACCAAAACATCAAAGTCATTCCTTTTTGAAAGTCGTTCAAACTCAGAAAAAGAGTATGTTATCTCTTGCCAAAAACAGCCATCTTCCTGCTTCACTATGAAATGTTTTTTTGAATCCATATAATCATAAAAAGAGCCAAATATTGGTGCTCCTTTGAAGAACAGAAGGTTCATCAGACCTGTCTTTTCTAAAAGTACTGAACGCCTGAAAATGTTTCTTAACTTACAGAAGTTAGAAGCATTTATCTTGTCAAGTATTGCTTTTTCTCTTTTTCTTAATTCTTTTACGCTGTGCAAAGCTTCTAATCTTTCTATTCCTGATGATGATGTTGCTTCTCCAGGATCATTAAAAACATATCCTATTATGACTAAAATGACTAAATCAACTTTTTT
This sequence comes from Nanobdellota archaeon, assembly GCA_018819065.1. Classification (GTDB taxonomy): domain Archaea; phylum Nanobdellota; class Nanobdellia; order Woesearchaeales. The sequence continues at coordinate 6,959 of JAHJQL010000018.1, forward strand.
ATTAGAGAAATACTCTTTGAAGTATTCAAGCTCTTGTATAGTTGAGTGGCTAGTGGTTGCAATATTTATTATCAAAAAATCAAAGTCAGTATGATTTTCCCTTATCATCCTTTCAAGCACATTTGAAAATCTTTCTGATTTGTCCACTCCCAGGCCAAACGCGACAGAGTCTCCAACTATAACTATGTTGTAAGTGTCATTTCTTAGATTATCAATTTGCATTAGAGCTTCAATGTTTTCTTTTTCTTCAAGACCAACTATGAGGTTTTTGCTTTTGTAAAAATCACCAAATTCTAAACTAGGTGTTGGTTTAGAGTATATAGCTCTGAATAATAACTCTGTCACAATTAAAAAAAATAATATACTAACTATTACCAAACCTAATTTGAGAAATATTTTTCTTTCTTTTTTCTTTTTCATATTAAAGGATGTATGAACTGGCTTAAGTGGATGTTATGACTGAGTATTATTTGTATTAAATTTTTCATATTAGTATTTTCTTCATCTTGAGTTTTGCAATCTGGACTATTTGTTTAATTTGAAAATTTTGAAAATAGGTTCATTTTTTACTTTAATTTCATGTATTGGAACTTCTTCTTTTTCAACATAGTTTATTAATGTGTCATAATATGGCTTGTGTGTCATATATATTATATATTGGTTGTTTTCATTATTGATATTATCTGCGGTTATTTTTTGTATGTCTGATATGATTATGTTCTTGTTTATGTAAAACTTTGTTATTCGATGTCCGTTTGTATTTCCCATCGGATCTATCACTATTGACTTATTGTCTAATATTTTGTTTAACCACAGCACACCTTCTTTATAGCTGTTTCCATAGTATTCTATATCTAATTTATTTTCAACACCCTGAATTCCTCCTGTTATTTCGTTAAAGTATGTTGTTTGATATGGATGGTATACTATTATTTCTTTGAGAATTAGTAAGTATAAAACTGTTATTGTGATTATTAAACTTATACTTAATATTTTTTTGTATGGTTTTTTTATCTTTATTTTTTTAATTTTTTCTATCAAAATTTTTGTACCAACTCCTGCAAGCATGCAGATTGCAGGGATTATATATAATATGTGCCTTGTAACATTATACATTGATAATCCTTTTAATTGGTATATGAGTAGTGGTAAGACAATCCAAATCACTAACAATTTTACATAATCACTTCGAAATATTTCCTTTATTCCGATTATGCTTAATATCAAAATTAACAAAGGAGTTGTCATAAGTAGTGTTGCAACATAATAATATCTTGGTAAGTTTTCCTGATTATGAATCATTCCAAAGAACATAACAGGTTCTGGATTTGGATTTGAAGAAATACCATGATTAAAGTTGTTTAACATGAAAAATGTGTTGTATACATTTATTGGATCTTTCCAGTATCCTGGATTAAATATTATTATTGTTACAAAGAAAATTATTATCGTTATTAATATAGTTTTTACAATTTCATTCTTGTTTTTAGATTTGAATGATTTTTTTATGAGATCTCGTTTTGTTAATCCAATCCAAAGTGCTATAATTATTATCAGAAAAAATGCAAATACTTTTGTGTTTAATGCAATAGCTAACGCTGCTGCGGATATATAGAGCCATGTTGAATTTTTTTTGGTTGTTAGTTTGTATACTGAGAATAGTACTATTACAAATCCAAACATAACGGAAACATCTTTTATATTATTGTGAATATGTCCAATTATTCTTGGGAATAACAAGAATGGCACAAGACTAAATATGGCTGTAGTTACACCTGCAGCTTCCAAAGCAAACAAAAATACAACTATTGCTGTAAGTGTTCCTATTATTATTCCGGCAAGATGAAATGCCGAATCAAATGGTAGAATGTTTAGTTTGTTGTAAAATATTTTCTCTGTTATTATTCCTAAAAGATTGCCAACATTGCTTGGTGAGTATAAATATTGTTTTATATAAAAATTAATGTTTATATTTTTGCCTGTTATATAATCATAATTTCTTAGAGCATAGTCATGCTCAAGCTCGTAGTCAAGTGTTATCCCATAATTATTAATTGTAATTATTCCTGTTATGAAGTATATTATTATTAATATAATGCCAATAATAATTATTTTGTTTTTGTTCATATTAGATATTGTCCTATTGCTAGGTTGTCTAGTTTGCTTTCTTTGTACGCGTTTATTGCGTCTTTTGGGCTCATTACTATTGGTTCTTCGTGTATGTTGAATGAGGTGTTTATTATGCTTGGTATGTTTGTTATTTTATGGTATTCTTTTATTATTTTGTGGAATGATTTGTTGTCTTCTTTTGTTACTAGTTGTGGTCTTGCTGTTCCGTCTATGTGTACTACTCCTGGGCTTTGTTTTTTCATTTGTTCTGTGCAGTTAAATGTTATTGTCATGTATTTTGCTGTGTGTTCTGCTCCTTTTGTGTTTTCGTAGCATTCTTCTTTGTGTTCCCATAGTGTTGCTGGTGCGAATGGCATGAATTCTGTTCTTTTGAGTTTTTTGTTTAGCCAGTCGTTTACTGTTTTGTCGGTTGTTTGGTATAGTATTGAGCGGTTTCCTAGTGCTCTTGGTCCGTATTCCATTTTTTCGTTGAATCGAGCCACTACTTTTCCTTTTGCTAGCAGTTTTGCGATTTCTTCTTCTATGTTTTCAAATTTTTCGTATTTTAGCTTGTTTTTGTCTAGTTCTTTTTTTGTTTCTTCATCGCTGTATTCTGGTCCCAAGTATATTGTTTCTAGTTTTGTTGGCATTGGTTTGGTGTAGGCTAGCGCTGCACCGATTGCTAGTCCTCCATCACCCATGTGTGGGAAAACATATACAGAATTAACATTAGGAAGTTCGTGTATTCTTTGGTTTATTTTGACATTTGCAAATAGGCCGCCTGATAAACAAATATCTTTAATGTTTGTCTTTTCAACCCAGAAAGATATAAATTTGCATGTTACTTCTTCACATCTTTTCTGCAAACCTGCAGCTATATCCTCTCTAGAGAAAGAACCTAGTAATTCGTCAAATCTTTCTTTATTATATCCTCTTATTAAGAATCTAGCAGATTCAATCTTTTTTTTATCAAACCAAAGAAGTTTTCTAAAAACTCTAATTGTTTTCTCTGGATTTCCATAAGCTGCAAGTCCAGTCACTTTACCCTCGTGTCGATGTGACTTAAAACCAAGATACTCTGTGATTCTTGCATATAGCTGAGCAGGGCTACATCCCCACACATGTTTTTCTAAAAATTTAATTTTATTATTTGTTCCAACACTCACTGTTGTCGAATGTCCATCACCATATGCATCCATAGTTATTATCAATGATTTTTTTAATCCTGAGGTATAATATGCGCTAGCTGCATGACACAAGTGATGCTCTACTCTGTTTCGAAATAATAATTTACTTAATAAAATAATTCCTTTTCTGGCTATTTCAAGGAATATTTCTTTTTTTGGAATGAATGAAAAAAAATTATCTGAGTAGTAAGCTTGATAAAGATTTTCAGATATTCCAAAATGATTAAAATATCCTGCAGTGATAATTTTGGCCTTTTTTTTAAAATGTAATTCAGTAATCTCTTTTGACAGCTTCGGATATTTTGATGTTAATTTTTTTCTACTAACTCTTTCTTCATTTAATGCAAACAATATTTGTCCTTTTTCATCACAAATACAGACTCCAGAATCTATACTTTGAGATTTTGATAAAATCAAATTGTTATTACTCTCCATTATGTTAATCCCTTTTAATTTTATTTATTTTTATCATTGTTTATCTTTGATTTTGTAAATTTGTTTAGAGTCGAAGTTATATGCGCTCTTGATAGCGCTTCCATAATTATAAGAACTAGCACTGTTATGATAATAAATATTAACATTTTTTTTTAGTGATATCATTTTATGAATTGTTATTTAGTCAAGGGTATAATATTTAGGCATTCTCTGTTATAATGTTCTTTTTTAAAGATAACTACTTCTCCTTTCTCCCATATAATATTATAATTATTATCCTTAAAATACTGCTTTATGTCTGTAAAATTTTTTTTGAAAGGGGAAAACGAATCTGTGTGGTCATACAAAAAATAGTTTTCAACTATGCATTGTCTTTTTAGAGAAAAAAACTGATTTCTTAAGTTTCTTGACTCATTTTTATGAGTTGTTTGTGAGTATATATGAAATGTTGACAGAACACTTTCATTTTCAGGAATTTGACTTATCTGTTCTTTTATTTCAGACCCATATTTTATGCTATCATGGCTTTTGACTTTGTTAATTAGATTTATTATTGAAAAATGATTGTTAAAGCATTTGTTTTCTATTATGGGGCTTTTAGTTTCTCCGTTTATCAGAGGAACAAATCCAAATTTTATGCTTAGAATTATCGATATTATAAGGAATGCCACAATCATTTTCTTGAACAGATGAATGTTTTTTCTCTTTATTTTTTCAAGTGATTTTATGGTTGCATAGAAAAATATTGATACTATTATTAACGAATAATAAAAGCTATAACAATTCTGAGAATAGTTTAGTGAAAGAATATTTATGCTTATTATTGGTATTGTGATAATACTCAAAAGACTTCCTAGTGGTAAAAAGAGATTAAATCCGAGCATTAATAATATGTATCTTGAATTCTCAAAATTATTGTACGTGAAAACTTTGTTAAACTCGTAAATGGGATGCAACATTAAATTGGTTGCTATTTCTTTTATGTTATTTCCCAAGTAGTTGTATCTATCAAGGTGAGTATATTTTGAAGATGGATTTAATGTTGGCATAATGACTTGTATAATTATTATGAATGCAAGTATGCTTACTATAATAGTTCTTAACCCTTGTTTTTTATTTTTTGATATAAAAATATATATTCCCATAAACAATGTTACTATGCTAATATATTCAACAACCAAAATACTTGCTACCAAAAATATCCAGTAATAAGTCCACTTATTTTCTTCTGCAAAATATATTGCTAATAGGATCAATGGGATGGAATAGAACATAAAATGCAGGTCAAGTATTAAAGAAAGCATGATTGTTGGATGTATTAGATATGTAATTGTTATTATTGAGCTTACGGTTTTATTCTCAAGTTTTTTTTGGCTTATGTGATATATTATTAATGATGATAATGTTAGTGCAAGTGTTTGAAGCAGGAACATTGTTTCAGTTTCAGGAAACAGATAATATGCTGGTAGCATCAATATTTGTATTGGATGAAAATGATTCCCAAGATAGTTTAGTTCCAAATCATCACTAAAGAAAAACTTTCCATTAATTGTGTTCCATACATATTCTTCACTTATCCCAACATCCCAATTCGACTGCAGATTGTTATGTCTTATTGCTGCAAAAGAAAAAAATATGATAGAATATATTATTACTATTATATAGATGTATTTTGGTATTCTTATTTTTTCTTTCATATTAATTTTTCACTCTTTAATTTTTTATAAATCTCATTTGCAGCTAACTCATGTCCTAATTCGTTCGGGTGGATTGTATCTATATTTTTACTTCTTAATTCTTCTGGATTGTATTTTTTGTATGTTTCAAGAAGATCCAAAATCATGAATCTATTTTTTAATCCTTCTTCAATCACTTTTTTATGTAAGTCTGCTAGTGGATATTTATAAATCCAGTTTTCTCCTATAAAGTTAACCGGAAATATTACCAAGATTACAGGCACTTCTTCTTTTTTTGAGATTTTGCTTATCTCATAAAAGCTGTATTGGACTTGCTTCCAAGCACAAATGTCATTGTGAATATACTTGTAAAAGTCAGGGTTATTTTCCAATTTGAGTATGTCTAGGGTGTGTAGTTTTTCAAACCTAGTTATAGGGGAAAAGAGAAAATCAACTGTTCTTGTTTTGTAAATAAAGTATGATTTTTGAAAAAAAGTTCTTATTTTGCATTTTAAAGGTGCATCTATTAAATCGTTGATTATTTCACTTCTTTTATCCATCTCTTTTTTTGTCAAAAGATACTTTGTGCCCGAGAATATTAAAGGATCATTCATAACATATGTTAACAATATTATGTCTGGTTTATACTTGACACCTTCTTCTTTTAATAATTCTGATTCTTGAATTGTTGTATATCCTGTGATACCAAGATTTATTACTTCATATGCAGATATACCATTATTTAATTTGGTGTCGCGATTTAGTTTTTCAGATAGAAACTCTGAAAAAGTTTTGTTTAACAGGTAGCCTTTTGCTACAGAATCGCCGAGAACAAGAACTCTGATTGTATTGTTTGCTTTGAAATAAATATTATCTGTTTCTCCATATTTTTTCATATTTATCCCAGGAATATCATCCAAAGAATTATATGCTAATATGAGATTGTTTGTTTTGTAAAATTGCTTGTTTGCAGTTTGCTTTAAACTTTCCTGCTCATCCACATATATTACTCTGAATAAAATTTCTGCAACCACTAAAAAAATAATTGTGGTTATAATAACTAGCATTATCTTTTTTATTGTTATTTTTTTGTTTATTTTTGCTTTCTTTCTCATATTAGTGGATATATGAATGGGCTTATTGGTGTGCTTTGTCCTAGTATTATTAGTATTGCTGTTAAAACAAGCATTATTATTAGTGGTAAGAGCCACCACTTCTTATTTTCTTTCATGAAATCCCACAGATCCCTTAGAACACTGTGATTTCTTGTTTTTCTAGCCATTTTTTTCCCCCTCTCAAAAACTGAATTTTTCATATTTTTTTATTCTTTTCTTGCTAAGATGATATTCACCAAGTGATTTTAGTATGTGAAGACTGTAGCTTATTAAGTTGACGTGACATTTCTCTTCTCCGTAATGAGTTGGTATTGGCATCTCTTTTATTCGAAGGTTTGCTATTCTGAGTTGTATTAGTATTTCTGTGTCAAAATGGAAACCGTCAGAGCAAAGGTTAAATGGTATCTTTTTTAGTGCTTTGCAATTATACACTCTGTATCCGGAGTGGTATTCTGAAAGGTTTAATCCGAGAGCTTTGTTCTCTATCCAAGTGAGTATTTTGTTTCCCAGATACTTATGTAGTGGCATGCCGCCCTTTAAGGGTTCTCCAGTCATCCTTGAGCCAAAAACCATGTCCGCTTCTTTTTTCTTGAAGGGCTTGAGAAGTTTTGGTATCATCTCTGGTGCGTACTGGGCATCTCCATGAAGCATTACAACTATGTCGTATCCTTTCTCAATGCAGTAGTTGTAAGCCCATTTCTGATTTCCACCATAACCTTTGTTATTGTCATGATGATAAATTTTGAGGTTTCTTGAACCTTTGAGTTTTTTATAGCCAACACCTATTAGGTAAGTGTTATCTTGGCTTGCATCATCAGCCACAAATATTTCTATCACTTCATCTCTTATTTCTTCAGGAATTCTGTCAAGGACTAGTGGTAGGGTTTTTGCAGCGTTATAAGTAGGTATGAATATCGCTATCTTAAGATTTTTACCCCCCATTATATCTTCAGAGAATTATTTGATTTATTAATATTTTCCTTTATTTATAGGCAGAACCCGTTGCATGTTTTTCGAATTTTATGAATGCAGCTATTGCATCCACAAAACCAGTTTTCATGATGAACTTTTCAGATTCTTCCTCTTCACACTCTTTCCCACCAAATACAATGAAAATATTTTTTTTTGGCTCTTTTATTCTTTTTACTATTAGAAGACTCATAAGTCTTGAAGTGTGTTAAATGGAAAATCCAACTATTCTGGGCTCTAGCGAAATAATTCTTCTGCTCCACCCATCTGCTAATTCTTTTAGTAGTTTGATATGTATATTATCATTTCCTTTGATTGATTCAAGATATAGAAAAAAGGTAGTCTTCTGTTTTATGGATTTCATTTGCATAATTGAATATGTCACGATATGATTCTTTTTTTTCAGCAATTTCAAGATCTAAACTGAATTGATTTACTTCCCTATGTTCATTTTTTACAGCGGAAGTCAGATAAGCTAGTGCTAAGGATGGTGTTGTTGTAGTCCAGAAAGGAGCTTGTATTAAAAGGATTTTAGTCTTTTTCATTTGAAATTGTTGTTGTATTTTAGAAAGCTTTATTTACTTTATTAATATTTGCTTCTAAGATGACTATTTCAATAAAATTAAGGATTTTATTGGATTATAATTTCTCAGAGGTGAAATTATGATTTCGATAATAATTCCTACATTTAATGAGGCTAATAATATTAGTCTTCTTATTCCTAAAATATATGATGTATTAGACAATCACTACAATTATGAAATTATAGTTGTCGATGATAATTCGCCAGATGGAACTGCAAAGGTTGTAAGGCGCCTTGGAAAAAAGTATTCTGTCAGGCTTCTTTTAAGGAAGAATAAAAGAGGACTTTCATCAGCAGTTATTGATGGTTTTAATATTGCAAAGGGGGATCTCTTATGTGTTATGGATGCCGATCTTAGTCATCCTCCGGAATTATTGTCAAAGATAATATTATTATTAAATAAGAATGATTTAGTTATTGGCAGCAGACTCGTAAAGGGTGGTGGTTCGGAAAGTTGGCCGATTCATAGAAAGATAATATCTTGGTGTGCTCAGTTGCTAGCAAGACCTTTGACGCCTGTAAAAGATGCAATGTCGGGATTCTTTGCTTTGAAGAAGTCCGTGATTAATAATGTGAAGCTTGAAGCTTATGGGTACAAGATTCTTCTTGAGATACTCGTTGTTGGCAATTACAAGAAAGTTGCAGAAGTGCCTTTTACTTTCCTAAACAGGACTTTTGGCAAGAGCAAGATAGGGGTTGGCGTGGAGGTTGAGTATATAAAGCAATTAGCTCATCTTTACGAGTATAAATTTTTTAACAGAACGAATAATTAATAAATAATAGTTTCTAGCGTTTATTAGATGAAAAGAAAAAAGCATCCTTTACCGGAAAAATCATTCTTTAAGCATTCTAAGAAAATCCATTTTCTAGGATTTCTTTTAATCGCAACAGTAACTCTTCTTGCTTATTGTCTGCTTATAAAAAATTCTTCGTTTGACCAAACAATGCTTTATTCGTGGGCTTGGATAGTTAACTATCTAAATGTGAAACTCTTCTTTGTTTTTTTAATATTAGTCTTTGTGATATCTTTCTTCGTATCAAAGATAGATTTTAATTTGAAAGATGCTTACTTTCTAATCATAATTTTTGTCTTGTCTTTTTCTTTGTCTTCTATGATGTGGAGTTCACCAGATCCAAATCCTGATGTAGCAGAGTTTTTTGGAGTTGCAAAGTATATCGAGTTGAACGGTTTGTGGGATTATGTGAAGAATTTTGGAACGGAAAACTTGAAGGGTTATCGTTTTCACTCTCTCCTTCCAATAATTGGCCTCTCTTTTTTACTCTTTGGAGAATCACCATTCATAGTTCATATTATAGCTTCCATTCTTTACGCATTCATTCCAGTCCTTGTTTTTCTGCTCTCAAAGAAATTGTTTAACAGAAAAATAGCAATAATATCTTCTTTCTTTGTTATTTCAATGCCATTTTTGCTTGTTCAAAGCTCGATGTTTCTAGTTGATGTTCCAACTGTCTTTTTTGTTTTGTTGGCATTACTAACTTTTTATGTTTTTCTTCACAAAAACAAGGTGTGGTATTATTTCTTGACTGTCATAACTTTGTTATTCGCAATAACTTCAAAGAGACCTGCAGTCCTGTTTTTGTTGCTTTCATTTTTTGTATTGTTCTTGATTGTAAAGCAAAAGACTGGTTTTCATATAAAACATCTGAGTATTAAAGCTTTCATAATATTTTATGTTCTGTTTATCATAATCTTTTTCTTTGTCTTCTTTAAAATTGATTTTTTCTCAAATCAGATAACTCTTGATATATCTCAGGCGAATATTATAGGTAAACCACCTCATTATGAGAATATTTTAAGCTACTTTTTTCAGATTCACCCACTCATCATGCTATTATTTATAGTTTTTCTGGTTTTCTTTGCTTTTAAGCCTACTCTTTCAAAGTTGTTCTTATTTGTGTGGATATTCTTTCCTTACATTTTCTTGTATAACACTACAATTCGTTATATGTTACCAGCTTTCCCTGCAATACTCATTGCAGCCGCATTTGTCCTTTCAAAATTTAAGAAGCCCATAGTTATTTTCGCTATTTCAGTTATTTTTCTCTCATCACTATTATCAGTTATTATGGGTTACATTCCTCTTTTAAAGAACGAGTTTTACGATAATAATATCAAACTAGCAGCAGACTATACCAACAAATTGGGCGTCTATGATATTGGAGTTTACATGTTTTATAAAGATTTGAAGTATAAGGCCAGTCCAAAAACTGAGATTTATGGTTATGTCTTTGACTACTACTCAAACAAAAGGGTTTATTATGATATTTCAGAGAGTGTAAAACAAGTATATTCACCAGAACTAGGGCTAAACAGATTCAATGTTTTTGAATACTATGAAAATAATGATTACCTAAATCCTGATTATGATGCGGTTGTTGTTTTCTCAAACACACAAGATTATCAAACCATAAACGATTCTGATATAAAACAAGTAGCAGAAACACTTAATAAATCCTACAATCTTAACAAGACGTTCTCCGTTGGAAAAAGCGGCATAGAAGAGAACAAGTTTGCGTTTATCTATATCAGAGAATAAATAAGTCTTTTTAGTCAAGTACATAAGTAATGGGACAAGTTGAGTTTAAAAAGATGGTTGTCTAAAAATTGTTCTATGGCTTCTTGCATATCTTCTATTTTTTTGTAATGTGTTGAATTTGTAACGTTTGCACGAGTTATTTTCCAGCA
>JAHJQL010000088.1 GCA_018819065.1 Nanobdellota archaeon
CTACTTACAGATTGGTAAATTAGTGCGCAGTTTCGTCCGCAGATACTTCTGCGGCGAAGCAGCGTAAAAAAGTTTTCTAAAAGAATACGACCTAAAGGTCGGGGAATTAAACCCAATGGCTCGCTAAACGCTCGCCATTAAGATTCCATTCTGGTTATTGTTTGGATTATTCGCATTATTTACTGGTATGTATAATTTGAAACAGTAATTTTGTCCCCTTCACGACTTTCTCGGACTTCGTCCTCGAACTTTGCAATGATGGCTCACCTTCGGTTCGCCTTCGACAAAGGAAACTAACACCGATTAGCTTTAATTCCTTCAAGTACTCGGGTAGCGTTTTTAGAAAAGATGATTTTTTTAGAACAGATCAAACTTTAGAAAATTTAATATACTACTTGGTTATTAATAAGAAGTATGAAGGTTTTACTTATAGGAACAGGGGCGGTTGGTTGTGTCTTGTCTAAATTCTTAGCTAAAGATAAGATTATTTCTAAGATTATCTGTGCTTCGATTGATATCAAAAGAGCAAAAAAATTTATAGATACAAAAAATAAAAAGATAAAACTAGTTAATCTTGATGCTTCAAAAAAAGATCAAGTAATTAAAGCAGCAAAAGGAGTTGATGTCATAATAAATGCAGGACTTCCTGATTTCAATGAGAATATAATGCAGGCAGCATTAAAAGTAAAAGCGAATTATCAGGATTTATGTTCACATTTAAAAGATCTTAAAACGCCTGAACAACTAAAATATCACGAGCAATTTAAAAAAGCAAAACTTACAGCACTAATAAACACAGGGGTTGCTCCAGGAATAACTAATCTGCTTGCAAGAGACATAGCAGATAAATTAGATTCAGTTAATTCAATCAAGATACGAATTCTAGAAGAGCAAAAAGCAAGTGAATTCATACCATCTTGGTCTATACAAGTAACTCTTGATGAATTAAGTGCCCCTCCCCTCAATTATTCAAACGGAAAATTCAGATTATTAGATCCTTTCGAAGACTTTGAAGAATATGAATTTCCCCATCCTTATGGTAAGAGGATTGCAGTAAATACTTATGGCGATGAAATATCTACTCTTCCAAAATTCATCAAAGCAAAAAATATTGATTTTAAATCAAGCGGTACTGATATTGAACTCTCAAGAGTTTTATATAAAATGGGTCTTTTGAGCAGTAAGCCTATCAAATTCAAGAATAACAAAATAGTGCCTTTAGAACTATTTTCTCAAATTGCACCTAAAGTTCCAACACCAGAAGAGATGAAAAATCTGATAAAAAATAAGATAATTGAAAATTCTATTTTCGTTTCAGTTGTTGAAGGAGAGGGTTTAAAATCAGGAAGAAAAATTAGAATTAAAAAGACTGTGATATACCCTGATTTAAAGCAAATCCAGAAAGTCATGCCAGGAGCAACTTATATCTCTTATCCAACAGGACTTGCTGCTTACACATTCTTAAAGATTCTACCAAGAATTAAAGAGAAAGGTGTTTTCCCACCTGAAGCACTAAGGCCTGAAATACGAAAAGAAGTTTTATTAAAACTAGAAAATAATGGAATTGTTGTAAATGAACAATCCTCAAAGATTTAACTAATAAAAGCCAACCTCTAATTCTTTTTTACAATGACACTAGAAACTTTGAATTTTTCAAACTTCGTCCGAACGTTGCGCTAAAAACTCAATTACTCCAATTATTTGCAAGGCACTTAACAATAGTTTTAGTCAATTATTATTCATCAAGTAAAATCACCACTTCTTTTTTAAGAGGAATATTATCGCTTCAATTATTCCATATATAACTCCTGAAAATAGAAAGAAAGGCAGATTATATCTAAATCCCCACCACACAGGATATCCTGCAGAATATTGTTGTGATAATGGTAGTATCGACCAGCTAAAGATTCCGGTTATAATATAAATGGTTATTGTTATTAAAATAATTCGAATTATGTGTTTGTTCATTCTTGTTTTATTCTCTTTTAAATATATAAATTTTGTTTGTCTACGGGTCGCTTAAATACCACAACCAAGAAAACCCTTAAAAATAACAACTCAACAGTAGTAATAAAAGCGAAAGATTTATATACGAATAACCACCACTCAGTTATAACAAAGTTATAATTTATACGACAAAATGGACAAAAAACAATTCGTAATCACAAAAAAAATCGCCAAACAAGGCAAGAACACAATAATAGTCGTGCCAAAAGTTCTCCAGGAAGAGCTCACCAAAGGAACACTGGTAAAACTGACAATAGATGTTCTAAAATCAAAATGAATAATCTAACAACAAATGTAATTGGGAAGTGTAACATTGATTGCGATTTTTGCTTTGAAGAGTTAGATGGGTCAGAACAAGAACTAACAAAAGTGATTTCAGACATTAAATCAGGAACATCAAAAAAAGAAGAATTTGATGTTGTAGAAGTTGGAGGTGGAGAAACATTCATGTACCAATCACTTCTTGACCTTTTAATAGAGATTGAAGGGCTTGGAAAAGAAGCTCATCTATCAACAAACGCAACATTCATACCAAAAGGTTTTCTCGACCTTGAGGAAACAGTCAGGGACAATACAATCGTACAGACAAGTCTGCATGCAAGCAACCCTGAATTATATAAAGAAATAACAGGAGCTGATTTTTTCTACAAAGTTATTGATAACATAAATAAAATAAAAGAAAAATATAACACAATCATTTCAACAGCAGTATATCAAAAAAATTTTCATGATGTGAAAAATATAATTAATCTTAGCTATGAACTCGAATTACCAATAAGAATAACCCTGGTTTCAGCAACAGGTAAAGGAAAAAATGTTGAACTTCTAGAACCAAAACAAGTTCATCAATTAAGATCAATCATGCTTGAAGAAAAAATAAAGAATTATGATAAAATAGATTCACCACTCCTACATCAAAATACTTGCTATGCAATTGCAGAAGCATATGGGATTAAAAAAATAGGGCTTTGTCCAGTAGATGCAGAATCAAAAGTTTATGTTAATCCAAGAGGCGAAAAATTCGCCTGCGAATTTTTTAAGCAAGAAATGAGGGAATAAAAATGGTATTCAACGTAAAAGACAATTTGCAAAAAGAAACACAATATAAGCCACTAGAAATAAGAATTGAAGACAAAGATGTTTATCTGCATCCAAAGCTAAAAGATGATATTGAAAGTGTCATGGCAAACATTGAAAGACATGAACTTTTTGGAACTGAAATGGGATACTCAGGAGTCCTCTTAAAAGGAGGACCCGGAACAGGAAAAACATTATACTCTCAGTGGATTGCCAAGAAATCAAATGCACTAATGATTGATGGAGGACTAATAGGAAGTCCTGAACAAATAAAAAATCTATACCAAGCAGCAAGAGAGCTAAGAGACAAAGAAAACAAACCAGTCATCATATTTCTTGATGAAATTGATCGATTTTCAAGCAGAGACGATGTAGTTGATCCAACACAGGCAACAACACTAAACCAGTTGTTAATGGAAATGGACGGAACAAAGTCCAATAAAATGATATTCACATTCGGCGCGACAAACAAGGAAGACAAGCTTGACATCGCACTAAGAAGGCCTGGAAGATTTGGAGAAGAGATATACTTCATGCCACCAGACATGAACGGACGATACCAGATATTATACATTCACGCATACAACAAAGATCATGAGTTCAAGGTCCAAGAAGAAGATCTAAAAGAGCTTGCAAAGATAACATATGGATACGTCGGAGCAGACCTAAAAGGTGTTTTGATAAAATCATTCACTCATGCAAACCTTGAGAAAAGAAAAGAAGTAACTATGGAAGACTTAAAGTATGCATTTGGAAAGGTTAAGCCTTCAGCAATCAGGGACATGCCATTTAAGGAAGCAAAGATAAAGCTTAATGACTTGTGCGGATATGAGGTGCACAAAGAAGTAATTCAAAGAATAATTGGTGAGGAAGGAAGTGATCTGATGCTTTTCTACGGATCGGAAGGAAATGGAAAGACAGCATTCGCCGAAGCACTGGCAGGAGAATACGGATATAACTTCATCGTTGTCAACGCCTCAGAGCCACAAGATAAATTCGTCGGAGAAACAGAAAAGAAGATAGGACGATACATTGAGAGAGCAAAGCAGCTTGCACCAAGCATATTGCTGTTTGACAAGATAGACTCGCTAATAGAAAAGAAAGGAATGACTTCATGGAAAGGATCCTGGACAGGGCTTCTGGAGTCAAAGCTAGCACAGAACATGGATGGTGTTACAACCATCGCAACTGTCTGCGACCCAACAGTCTTAAACGACACATTCATTGGAATGTTTACACACAAACTGTACTTTGGCAACCCAACCAAAGAAGAGCAAATACAAATCTGGGATAAGTACATTAACAAAAATGTAAAATACGACAAGGACGCAGAAAAAATAGACTCAGAAAAACTCGTTGCAATAAACAACAACATGACTATAAGAGACATAGTACATATCTGTAGGCGAATAGAAGACTTTGGGCTTCCAAACACACAAATAATATATGAAGATGTTCTAAAGACTCATCAAAATCTAAACGGAGAAATAGATTATGATAGTATAAGAAAAAATGTTGGAGACAGTGTTTTAGAATTTGAAAAAATTAGACATATCTTGGCAGATCAGATGGTTGAAAAAAGGGAGAAGACAAAGTCTTCTGAAAAGAAAAAACAGGGGGAACAAAAATGAGCTCGCAGGAATTTCAGGAAAAGAAAAAAAAGGTGTTAATCAGAAAAGTAACACCTGAAAAAGTACTTGAAGAAATAGCACAAGGAAATAAATTCATAGTTCTTGAAGATGACATAGATAATGTTCCAGACGGCTACACACTTGTAGATATGAAATACAAAGACAGCTCATTTAAGACACTTGTTCCAGAACAAATAGTCTGGTATTTGGCAAATCCTGGAGAAGGAAACATTGACGACGCACTTGACACAGTCTCAGATTTTTATGGTAACGTTAAAGATTTTGAAGAAGATGCAATGACAGAAGGAAAAACAAGCGTTCAAGATACAAACTGGGCAACAACCGCAAGAGATTCACACCAAGTCTACCTTATTAATAAACTTACAAAAAACGGAAAAGACTATGATGATAAAGTCCTAAAAGAACTTGATTTAAACGATTCATATGTAAAATCAAGAGTTGAAGGAATTGCTGCTCTGCTGCTTGAAAAAACACCAGAGCAACTTGAAAAAAATCCAAATCTCAAAGATGTACTAAAGCATGTAACAATAAATCTTGGAAAAGAAACAATCAAAACAAAAGAACTTCAAAGACAAAGATGTTATGTGGGAAGTCACTGGGAATACAAAGACAAGTATGTTCCAGTTACAAAAGTTGTTGAGCATACAAAAACATACTCTGGCATAGATTCAAAAGTTGATGATTTAGAAAAAGAAATACACGATTACAGAGAAAAAAAGCACAACGGAAAAACCGGAAGACACGACGACACATTGATTAGAACATATATAAATCTAACATATGTTACAAAAGAAAATCCAAAAGCACAACTAGACATAAAACCAGCTGAAAAGGTGAATAAAGATGAGCAGAAAAAAGATCAGTATAGAACTTAATGACAAAAATGTAGAGGAAAACCTTGCAAAAGTAGTTAACACAATGTCAAGGTTAAGGATGGAGGCATTGTCAAACAAAGACTTCTCAGACAAACAAAGAGATGAATATTTTCACCTTGTCTACAGACTAGCCTCATCAATGGAAGCACTCGTTAACAAAGACGATATAAACAGAATGGACTTTTTGCTAAAGAGAATTGACAAAGATGGAAGATTAATGTGGTATGATTTTTCACAGGAAGATTACTGGAAAAAGAATGAACCAAATTTTGCTAAGACGCTTGACACCTTGACAATAACAAATCTAAAGGACAATTTTGACAATCTAGAATCGAAGCATCACATACTGCAAGCAATAAAATATCTCGCGGTAAAAAACGAACCGTTTGAAGAAAAAGAAAAAGTCTTTGACACAATACAACCATACACCGGCAAAGTCAAAGGATTTAATCACTCATTCAAACTCACAGATATTGTGAGTAAATTATTTGGATACAGTTACAATATAGAAAAAGATACAAATACCACAATAAGAGTCAAAGGAGATCCTGAATTCTTACCAGAAGTACTTGAAGAAGCAGAAGATATTGGATACAGCGAAGTAGAAATGGAAATGTTTTCTTCAAGATTTGAAGAACTTAGAAAAGCAGGTCTTGAAGGAAGAGTAATAGAAAACAGAAGTATAAATAATAAACCAACACTAAGAGGAAAGATAGTTTCCTATGCAATAAGATACACTACTCCAATTTCATACACCATAATAGGATCACTGCCAGGAGACCTGCAGAATAAAATAAGCAAATATGTAAGGAAGAACACAGGAACAGAAATAGATACTCGCTACGCAACAAATACATCCAACTGGATAGGATTTCTTGGAGGTGCAGCTGGCGGAATAGTAAATTGGGCAATAACAGGAGACTTCATCTCTACATGGACACTTCTGCCACTTTACACAGCATTAGAAAGTGCTATCAGAGGATTTGTTGTTACAAATGTGTTTAACCAAGAGGCAGATAGTGATGATGATAAAGTTGGAAGATTACCGTTTCTGCCAATAACAATGATTGCAAGGAAAACAATAGCGTCAAAAGAAAAGAAAGGAGAAAAAATAGTTGCATCCTTTAAAGTAAAAGATGCAGAAAAAGAGAAGGCAAAAACAGCTCCTGAAATAGTCAATGCATTTGAATACTTTGGAAGAATTGCAGAGATGAAAATGCCAGAAGAAGTTGAACAAAACCTTGTCTACAGCACTGAAAACCATTTCAATTTTGGAAAAGAATTCAAAAATTACGTTACCAAAGAAACAAGCAAGTGGGAAGGACAAAAACCAGAATTCCAAGAATACATTGACAAAAAAAACGAGAAGTACAATTTGTTTAGTGTTAAAACTATAAACGGCTACAACAAGTTAACAACACTTGTCTGCTCACAGAATGAAAAATATATTCTGTCATTCATAACAGGCAAGGACCTAAAAGAGGCAGAAGAGCAGGTAAAACTGTGCAATGACGTCCTTGCAAAAGACAGCGATCTGATAGACAAGGTCAAAGAGCTTACAAAGAAGACTGAAAGCCTATACGCGCACATAATAAAGGTGGAAGGCGGAAAAGTTGTCGCAGACTACGACATAACTGCCTGATAAAATGCTAACCGTATCAAGTCCGAAAACGCTTGGAAAAAGAATGATGAACTATGTAGGAATAGGAGTGGCAACCATAATAGCATATGCAGGAGTTGAAGCAATAACATCTTCAAGGGTGCAAAGCGATTACAATGACCGGATTGAAGTATTCAGGGAAACCATGAAAAAAGACGTTGAAATGGCTCAAAACATGCTTTCTGAATTCAGGGAGAAAAACATCCTAAAAGAAGCAGACAAGCTTGAGCAAAACCTCAGGAGCTATATATGAAAATGACGAACCTAACAGTAAGCAGTTCAAGGACGATTGAAAAGAAAATCAAGACGGCGGCTTACTTACTGGCAGGAGGATTAATCGCAGTCTATGGAACGCTAACGATAAACAAATCAATAGAAAACGGAAAGTTCGAGGATAGGGTGAAATACGTTCAGCAGTTGGCAGAGAAGCACCAGTTCGAGCCGGCAGAAAAACTATTCGAAGAATACACAGAACAAAAACTGCTAAGGCCGGAAGACAAATTAAAGATAAAAACAATAATCAAAAACGAAAAAGAAGAATACACAAAAGAACAAGAGCAAAAAAAGGTAAACAAACAGAAAGAGACAGACATTGCAGGGTTTGAAAGCAAACTGGAGAAGAGTCTGAAGGATGCAGAAGTAGAACTGGAAAAAATAAAAGCGACAGGAATTTACAGCCAAAACGAAACCAAAAGCCTGGAACACAAGATATACAGCCACACAGAAGATGGCCTTAGACAGGCATGGCAAAAAGGCGACAACAAAGAAGAAGCATACAAAAAATACCTAAGCGCATACCCACAGGGACCATACAGGAAAGAAGCCATAAAAAACCTGATATTGACAGAAATAAACAGTCTTGGAAAACAGTATGAAGAAAATAAGTTTGCAGAAACATACGCAAACCTAGAGGAGCTAAACAAGAACCTGAAAAAATATGAATCTGAAGGAATAAGCCTGAAAGGCCTGACAGATGAAAATGATTTTTTCTACAAAACAGTAATCTATGCATACAGAATATTTGATATAAATACAAACACCGAAATTCTAATCGGAGACAAAGTCAAGTTCACAAAGCAACTCACCTGGTCTTTCACAAGCTACGACACAGAAAGAAACAACATAATACCACTTGAATCGGAAGGAATAGTCGTTGGATACTACAAAGATTACAAGGTAAGATTTGACAACATAAAAGAATTCCCTTGGACTGATGACTGGGACATGAAAGAATACTGGAAAGACGGAAAGAAAAACGTCGCAAAATTCAATATTGAAGAACTGACAAAGATACCGCAAATGACCGAGTTTGACAAAAAACAGCTCTTAAAACATGCAGAAGAGATAAGAACGAGCATGGAGGCGTACACTTCAAGATGAGCAGCCTAAACGTATCAAATAAAAAAACTTTTGCAAGAAAATTAGGAACATTCGTGGGCCTGGGGTTAACAGGACTGATAATCTACTATGGATCAGCAAAGATAGACCAGCATTTTGAAAACTCAGAATTTGAAGAAATGGTAGAATACATCCAAAAGCTCGTGGTCAACCACGACTTCAAAAACGCAGAGAAACTACTATCAGAATACGAAGAGAAAAACCTGTTGAGACCAGAAGACAAGGTTGATGTACAGAGAAAGCTAAAGAAAGAAAAACAGAACGCAGAGACTAAGAAAGAAAAAGAGAGGCTAAGCAAGAGCCTTGACGAGAAACTAGAATCATTAGACTTTTTTGGTGCCAACAAAGTCCTTAAAGAGATAAAAGAAAAAGAGCTATACAGCAACGACGAGCTGACAGCATTCAACAACAAGGTATACGACGAGACAGAAGAAGGCATAATGAACAAGCTTCGATACACGCAAGCAGAAAACAAGAAAATTTATTTGATGAAAAAATACCTTTCAAGATACCCGCAAGGAGAGCACAGGAAAAAAGCAGTGAAAGAACTGCTAATAAACCATTTTCAAGAATTAGAAATTAGCATGGACTTGAAAACTGACTTTGACAAAGTATACTACAAACTTGAAGAGCTAAACAATGATTTGAAAAAACACTCAAAAGAAGAAGTCAGCCTCCAAAAGATAATCAACACGCAAGAACTGGCGCAGAAAGCAAGACAATACCCAGACCAAATTATAGAACAAGAGCAGAAAACACCAATAATCACCAAAGACAAAGTAATAGTTACAGGATTACAAGATGATGGAAACTGGTCACAAAAGTATTTAAGAGACAGAAACAAGGCAATACCAAAAAACTCAACAGGCATAGTTATCACTATTGATAGATCGATTTACGTCAGATTCAGCGACCTCAAAGACTGCAAGTGGGAAACTGTGTGGAAAAAATTGAAACCATACTGGACTGATAAAGAAAAGAACGTGGGAAACTATACTGACAAAGAGCTTAATAAAGTCTTCACTGTCTCAAACATCAAGAAAAACCTGTTCCTAATCCAAATAGAAGAAATGACAAATAACATGGAGGCATACATGCTAAAATGAGCGGCCTAAGTGTGGTAAACAAACAAACAATCCTGAAAAGATTATCAAACCATGCAAGCATAGGCATAGTTTGCTTGACAGCCTACTTTGTAGGAGACTGCGTAATAACACAACAAAAGGATGCTGAGTACAAGGAGAAGATGGAAGTGATAAACCAAGCTGTCACGAAGCACGACTTTGAAATGGCTAAAAAACTGCTTGGCGAATACAAAGAAAAAGAAGTTTTGAAAGCAGGCGATGAGAGCATCTTTGAGTTGGCGATAAAGAGAGGAGAGGAAAACTACAACCTTGAGAAGAAGAAAAAAACAAATGAAAATAAGTTAATAACAACCCTGGAGAAGCAAGAAATAGACAGCGCAAGAGCAGTATTAAGAGACATAAAAAATATAGGCACCCATACCACCGACGAGATAAAAAGCCTTGAAGACAAGATTTATGCCGAGACAGAAGAGGGAATGTTCAACAAATGGATATCTGCAGTATCAGAAGACCAGACAGAAATATGCGAGAAATACTTGGAAAAATATGAAAACGGAAAGTACGCACAAGAAGCGATAAAAGAAATATTGATATATGACTTTAAGAAAGCAATGCTTGACATCTCCGAAAATGAAAGCCATAACATCATCTTGAATGATGCAAGAACAATAAACTTTCACCTGCAGAAATATTCAAACAAGAAAACCAAGTTAGGAAAAATATTGGATATAGATAGTTTTATCAAAAAACTGGATGAATACAACGATAGAGCCGCCGACAGTGTCATCAAACCAAATATTTTTGGAAAAGTAAAGTTCAAAAGAACATTGGAAAACTATTGGGATCCAGAATATGTAAACCAAAGAAAAAGAACAATCCCGACAGGTACTGAAGGAAGAGTTATACTTGTATACGAAGATGGCAACGTCATAGTCCAGTTTCCAAGTACAGAACACCACAGTTGGCAGGTAGATAATAAATACTGGCGTGTTGCGAAAAGTTACTGGAGCAAGGGGCAAATAAACGTCGCCGAATTCAGAATGGAAGAGTTGTCCGGAGAACAATCAATCTATATCGAGAAAAACAGGCTAAAGGAAGAGGCAAGAAACATTATGGCAAACTTCAAAGCCTACAGGTAAAAAAAATGCCAAACATAACAATTACCAACAAGAAAACATTTGGAAGGAAGCTTAAAAAAGTGGTGCTCACAACAATAGCTGCGGCAGTGATAGGCACAGGGATATATTTTCACAAAGATGTTGAGAAGAAAGGAGAAGAAATCATTGCAAAATGGCAGATAGAAAATGTAATCAATGACAATGACTATGTAGGTGCAAGAAAAAAGCTTGACGAATTAAAAGACAAATTTACAACAGAGCAAACAAGCGAGCTTGAAAAGAAGATACAAAGCATCCATCCTGACAGCCTCCTTGCAAAGATAGACCAAAACAAGCTGGAAGATAATGAAGATGAATTTGAAAGAAAAAAAGAACTGCTCAAAAAAATTACAGATGGATATACATTCCTTGGAAAGAAAGCTCCTCAGACAGATTATAAATATTTACAAACACTGCTAACATATGCGTCATCAAAACTCAGAGAATCATACAGTGGAAGGAACGAAGAAGAAGTTGTAAAAACATTAAAAGACATAAAAAACGACGGAGTACTTGAGAGAATACCGCATGACGGAACAGCAATAATCAATCAGAATGACTTTTTCTATTTCAGAGAATCAGTTAAACAGTACATCAAAAGCTTTCGGGGACAATCATTCCACCATGAAGAAATGAATACAGCAGTTAACCTCGGCATATACATAACTGAAAAAATAGACAGCACAAGAAAGAGTGAAGAGATAAAAAACCTTATTGACGCATACGCAGAAGTTACAAAACAAAGGATATATTATGATACACAAATTAGTTCAAAGGACAAGGTAAAGCCACTCTGGATTCTCAGAAAGCTTGAGAACAGATATAACTATAGTAACAGATTCATGGACGCAGAAAAAGAGATAGAAAAGTTCATATGGGAGATGTAGGCCAAGTACAAGTTTAAAACAACACTCGTTTCGAAGCATTCAATGATCTGTGAGCTAATCATCACAGAGAAGTTATCCGCAGCATTAAAGATTGCAGATTCAAAGCCTAAAAAAAACCACAGAAAAGAAAACTCGCCATCTCCGACATGAATGTTGAAGTATGTTTTTTTGGAATCGAAGAGAGCTTACATCTTATTATTTCAATTGTTTTCTAAATCGTATTTTTGCGCCTTCTAATTTTTTCTCTTTAAGAAAATTGGTTGCTCTTTGTTTGTTTAATCCTTTGAGCTCGACGAATGTTACTTGTGTTTCTAGACCTACTTGTATGCAGTCTTTAATAAATATCAAGACTGATTCAAATGCGTTTTTCAAATATTTTGGTCTGTGCAATTTGTTATATTCTTTTTTAGTTGTAGAATTTAGTGATATTGACACCACATCTAACCCTGACTTTTTTAGTTCTCGCACAACGTCTCTGCCAGTGTTTATCAGGCTCGCCTGACCGTTTGTGTTTAAGCGTATCTTTGCTTGATATTTTGTTTTCAAAGCTTTTATTGTCTGCAATAACACATCTAAATAAATAGTTGGTTCTCCTATGCCGCAAAAGATGAACTCGTTTGGCACAGCGTTTTTTGTTTTAGTTTTTATAGATTCCAATATCTCGTCTGCACCAGGTTTTTTCTCTAAGAATAAATCTTCACCAATACTTTTTTCCAAAGCGAGTTTATCGCAGAACACACAGTTATTTGTGCATGCATAGTTGTCAATGATGTTTAAGTATAATTTAGTTTTGTCATCTTTGCAATAATAAGTAATTTTTCCCAATTAAACATCCGCCTGTTCTTTTTTATAAGTCACCACGAATTTGTCGTAGACTTCAGAGTTGTCTATTTTAAATGTAGAAGCACATTTTAAGCCTTTTGGCTTGAAGTACTTGCTTGCTAGCTTCACAAATGGTCCTCTTAAGAATGAAGGTATATTTATATGTCCTTCTGTTGTTATGGTTAAGTTTCCTTCTGGCTTTAATACTCTGCCAACTTCGTTGAATAAACTTTTTTTTCCAATCATGTAGGTGCTGATGTAAAATACAGTTGCCATGTCAACTGATGAGCCCGGGAAATCGTCTAAGTTTCTCGCATCTCTTTTTAAGAAGTATAATTCTCCTTTTGTATTTACTGCATTGGATACACATGATATCTCACTAAATGCTATTCCTAATCTGGTCCAGTACTGCATTCCTTGTTCTAGTTTTTCCTCGTTAGATTCAATCCCTATAACATTATACCCTAATGTGTTTAGCAAAACAGCGCCGTATCCATATCCTGTTCCAATATCAATTATGGTTGATTTATGTGGAAGGTTTATATTCTTAATTATGTTTGATATTGATTTAATTCTTAATTCAGGATTAATCTGTTGGTCGTCTCTGCTGAATCTTTTGAAATCAACAGGGTTTTCTTTGGTTAGAAGTAGTACTTTTTCTAGTTCGCTGTTCATTGGATGGGTTGGAGTTATTTCTTCTTTTTAAAGGAATTGGTTTTATCAAAAAAATGAGAATAAACTCAAATCATGTTTTGTCCATAGTGTTAGTTATGGATATATCTTTTGGTATGCCTTCATGAAGGTGTCTTATGACTTGATGTGGTGCCACGCCCGTTATCTGAGTACTCTCGCGTATATTCCTCCTTTTGCACGTGGCATCTTGTTGAGTTCTTCTTTGAAGGTTGATTCGATTGTTTTTATGTTTTCACGGTTTCTATACCAGTTATAGTTTTGACCCCAGCACAACTTGGATAATATTCCTGTTGCATAGGTTCTGTATGTGTGTTCGTAATCGAAGAAATTGACGAATGACTTATACACACTCTCTACCCTGTATGCGACGTTTGAGCTTATAACAACTGCTTTGACGTCGTGGTCATCTTCGTTGGTTGGCACACTAACTTCTGGTAAATCCAGTACAACTAATGCTGTTGGCAGTGTTTCTACTGAGCCTAGTTGTGGTACAAAGAGGTACGTGCCTGAAGACAGGTCTTTACTATACCTTCTGGGATGGATTGGGAATCCTCTAATTAAAGTTTCAAACGAGGAAAATAATTATAAACCAAATCAAATATATCAACGGTACAATTAAGAACACGCTAAACTCTGCAAATCTGTGAATCTTTTCCACTCTATCAGAATTTTTCCTCTCAGATAATTCCAACAATGTTACATTGAAAAATATTGTTGCTAAAATAATAAAGTATGTTAATAGCATGAACTGGTCTGCAATAGTCAAGTAGCCAACTGGTGGTATCTGGTTGCTAATTGAGATGTGAAACATAACAGCGGCAATCAAGCTGCTTGTTGCCATTGTAAGCCTTGTTGTAATCTTGTCAGGATCAAGCACGAAGCTAAACAACAATATGAGAATGATAAACATCACAGGTAGGAATGTCTTGATAAAACTGTTAAAGAATATTTTTGAAATGTTTATGGTAAAACGGTATTGAGAGTAAGTCTCATCATAAACATCGTACACGTGTTCTGTGGTTTTTGCAGTCCACCCATCTATCCTCCAACCAGTAAATATTACTGACGGATCAATGCCGCTTTCTTCTTCATTAGCAACATATTTTATATCTTCAATAGTGTTTCTTTTATCCTCTATTATTATAACCATTTCCTGCTTGTCAAAAGGAAATCTTCGAAGATCAACTTGGCTGTTTAAGTTAGCTTGCACTCGATAAAACTTTTCTGTTGGCTCATCAATTATCTTATCAACACTAGTTGATCGGCCATTCATGAACTCAAAATTCTCAGGGCTGCACTCTTCCTCACATTGAAAATCAAGGTAGAAATCAGCTGTAAACGCACCTGTTGCAATGTCAAATTTTCCAAGATTAAGAACGTAAACTCCTACCTTTACCTCTTGAGCATGCACTAGAGGTAATAACATTAATAAAAAAATCAGTGCTAACCAGTATTTCTTCATACAAACTTGGAGAAAACGCAGCTTTTTAAAGTTTATCAAAAAAAATTGAACAATTAAATTTATAACTTAACAACCACTTTAAAGGCGTTTAATGATTATCCCTATAATAATACTAGCAATTGTTTTTATTCTGATTGCTCTCAGAAAAGTCGGCAATATAAGGTTTAAGATTTGGCAGATAATGCTTCTTGGTGCAGCAGCAGTTCTGCTGACAGGCCAAATAACACCTATTGACGCCTTAAAATCAATTGATGTGGATGTAATGCTGTTTTTATTTGGAATGTTTGTGATTGGAAACGCCCTTGAAGAGAGTGGCTATCTTTCTCATTTATCTTACAAGTTTTTTAAGAAGGCAAAAACGCTAGACCACTTAATATTGTTCATATTGTTTGGGATGGGTTTTGCTTCAGCGTTTTTGATGAATGACACATTAGCAATAATTGGAACGCCTGTTGTTTTGCTGCTTGCAAGAAAGCATGGCACGTCTTCAAAAGTCTTGCTGCTAACGCTTGCATTTGCAGTTACTATTGGAAGTGTCTTTAGTCCTATTGGCAACCCCCAAAACCTGTTGATTGCATTAAACGGGGATATTGCTAATCCATTCATAACTTTTTTCAAGTTTTTATTCATACCAACAATGATTAACTTGTTGCTCGCATATTTCATAATAAAATTTTTTTACAGAGAACATTTCAACGACAAATCTCTTAAGCATTCTCAAGAGCCAATAAAAGACCATGAGCTGGCAATATTGTCTAAAATATCTTTGCTGATGGTTGTTGTGTTAATAATTATCAATGTCCTGACTGTGTTCTTAAAACTAGGAATTGATTTCAAGTTGACATACATAGCATTAATATCGGCAGCTCCAATAATTGTTTTTAGTCTCTTCTCAAGAAAGTTTAGCACTATAAAAAACATTGATTGGCACACACTAGTATTTTTCGCAGCGATGTTTGTCTTGATGAAGAGTGTTTGGACACAGCAATTCAAAGCAAAAGCAGGGTGCTGTTGGTATCTTGACTGGAAACATCATCGATAGAACGAAGTATTACACAGAAGCAGTTGTACTAGCATTAATACCTTTTAAGAATTCTAAGCTATACTAAAGAGAGGCTTCATCCAATAAATACTTTAAGTCGTTATTCTTATAGAATTTTATGGGAGAGCCAAATATTCGGCTCAACCCACAAATAGACTCTATCCGAAATAGAGTCTTGTTGGAAAGGGCTGTTAAGCTTTTACTCTCGA
>JAHJQL010000089.1 GCA_018819065.1 Nanobdellota archaeon
ATACTACAAGAATCGAAAGTTTTTTGTAAAAACGATGTTATATGTGTCATGGTTTGTTTGGTAAACATAACCATGCACTTCTCCTATGTGCTTTTTTTCGAGCACTAAGGAGGAGTCATTTTCCAATCGGAGATACTGTTCTTAGAATATTGTTTTTGTATTGATTTCTTTATGCTTTCAATTGATTTTTGTTTTGCTAAATCCATATCTTCTTTTATCTTTCTACCATAATTCTCAATTTTATCAGGTGATATTACAACCACATCTAATCCACCTGTGTATATATCTTGTGAAGCTTCATTTAAACTAGCAACGACAAGGTCTAGTCCTTCATTTATTGTCAAGTGAGGAGGTACAGATAACCCTTGTTTACTAATGTAATTTATAGCGTATTGAGAACCTGAGCCAATAGAACTCCACTCTCTTTTATCCAATTTTCCTAGTGGAAAACATGTGTATAACTCTGGTTTATTGTCAAATCTTGTTGCTAGCAATAATGAATTTGCGCTATTATCTTGAGGATATATACCGTTCCATCTTTTCAAGTGTAAATCTTGTAATTCTTGAAAGAAATTATTCTTGACAGCTTTCTTAATATCAATCTTATCAGCTAATACTTTATGTAGAAAATCTATGTATAAATCATCATAAACTCCTGACATTGCAATTACAACTTCTTCGTTTTTGTCAATGTGAATTTTCTCAGTTTCTGATTTGCTCTGGTGTTTGTAAGCAACATCACCTCTGTTATCCCATAATATTGAGGTTTGACTGATGTCTGATGCTAAGATAACTCTTTTTTCTTCTTCTTTATTGGTTGTGATGCCAACGATTGTTGTCATGATTTTAGTATAAATATTAACTCATATATAAATATTTCCGTTTTTAACTACCACGTAGTAATAATATGATTTGGTTAAATTTTATAAATATGTTAAACACTCCACACACAAGGGGTGAGAATTTCACTCCAAGCTGTTTTCTTGGAGAACTTACATTAGACGATGGTAAAGATAATAGATATCCAAGATGTGTGCAGGGAAAAACTGCTTGATAAGCTCATTTCTGGTTTTGAAAAATTGAACAAAAATGCATCAGTTATCATTGATGAGTATTACAGATTAGTTTTAGAAAACCCTTTGGAAGCGGTTGAGAAGTTGCCTTTCTTCATAGACAAGGTAAGGAATGTGAATCCTAACAATTCCTTTGTCGAAGCTGTTGCAGGAGGCCCTAACCATGACTGGACTGCACCAATGCTTGACACCTTAGGAATAATTTATCCAACTCTAGAACGAAGTGTTCGCGAGGTTGGGCTGATAAAATCATTGAGCTTTCTTGACGAACTAAACTATTTCAACGCACAGAACAACGTCGAACTGATAAGTGAGCCTTGGCTTGTTAGAGATATCATCGTCAGCAGACCTATGTATTGGTGTGGATATAAACAATATTGTGATTTACTTGAAGAAAATAAGAAGTGGTCTGAATTCTCTGGACACATCCAATCTGCAAAGAGTGAGTTTTGGATGGCTTTAGCAGTTACAAGACCAAAATATTCTTCGCTTGAGATAAGAGCAAACTTCTACAAAGAATTTCCTGATTTGATTGACAGAACAAAAGATGCAATCGCTGCGATAATATATGAAAATGCTAAAATAGCTAATGAAAGAGAAGGAAAATTAGTGGATGAATATATTGATGAACAGTTGCTAAAGTATGATTCCGTGTTTCATAATGATATCAGAAAAAAGATGAATGAGAAGAAGTGGATTAAGATTTGATTGTTTAATCTACAACGCAGATCTGGCTCTTGTTAAGTTTTCTTTTGCTTGCTCTTCGTATCTTTCCTTGAAAAAATCTGTAAAGTAAATAGATTGTCTCTTCAGGAATTTGTCTAAAACTTTTTTTCTTCCATCTGCAAATCTTTCTCTTCCAACCCAAGACCATTCTTCCCATATATCTTTGTTGTACTCATCAAACTCCCCGGGAGTTTTTCCAAATATAGCCAGGTCAATGTCTGATATTAATTTTTGATCAATAGTTTTTGGTATCTCTTTGTGTTTTGTTCCAAAAATTATCAGCTCTTTGACATTCTTAGCAAAACCTTCTGATAACACTGCTTGTCTGCACACGTTATAGGCTATCTCCGCGCTTGCTTCTTCATCAACTTGTGATTTCTTCTTCATGATAATATCGTGATAAAACCATGCGAACAAGACCTTGTTAGGTTCTTCCATTAGATGTTTTGATTCTTCATAGGCATTTATTCCTGTAATTACGTGTTCTAGGTCGTGGTAGAATCTGCTGCTCTGAGAATATGACTGCACTATTCTTTTGTATTCTTCATCGGGTGTGCCGTCTGCGTTTATCCTTTCCCATAAAGCTCTAAACCTTAACTCTCCATAAATATCCATTTCACTGATTATCTGGTTGAAAACAGTTTTTATCTGTTGACAATTTGCATCGTCAGAGTTGTCAAGAGTCCAAATCATTCCATGGTTGTCTCTTTGGATAGAATTTATTAGTTTTGATTTTTTTTCTGCAGAATTATACTGTGTGTTGAGCCTTGTTTTTATCTGCTCTGTTGTTAACCCTCTTTTTAGCATTCTTTTTTCCTGGCTATTCTCATCAACATCCACAAACAAGGTGTTATTGTTGTTAAGATACGACCAGTCAGACTCCGCTATTAAAGCTGCGTTTATTAAGAACAAGCCTTTCTTTCCAAGAAGCTCTCTTCTTAGTCTGACCATTAGAGGTGTATACATTATGTCGTTTAGTTTTTCTAATTCTTTTTGATTGTTAAATACTATTTCACCAAGAACCTTTCTGTTTATTGTGCCGTCTTTATTTTTCGTTTTCTCTTCGAATGTTTTGATTATTTGTGTTCTTACATCTTCATATATTGGGTCTGTTAAGCTCTCTAGAATCTCGTGTCCTACATGGTCAAGCTCGATGTTATGAACTTCAATTCCATATTCTTGACCTATTGTTTCGAGTTTTTTTCCTATATAAGATTTTCCTGAGCAGATCTCGCCTGTAAGGCCAACCATGTACTGTCCTGACATCCTTGCTTCTAAACACTGTTTTATGTATGGATGGACGTATTCATGAACATCTCCTTGGGCTGCTTGTATTCCTTTCACGTTGCTTGAACTTATGTGCATCAGTTCGGGTCTGGCAAAAAGTATGTGAGTGTCGATGCCTAGTTTTTGGCTGCGGCCTATCTGGTCTAGGTTATTTTCATAATCAGCGTCTTCAGCGTTTCTCACTCCTTTTATTATAACAGGTATTTTTTGTTCGTAGGCATAATCAACAAGCATTCCTCGAAACGAGATGACTTTTACGTTAGAAATGTCAACCAATGCTTTTTTGGCCATCTCTTCTCTCTCTGCAAGGCTAAATGTATATTTGAATGATTTGTCAGGATTTACTCCTATGCCGACAATAACTTCATCAAACACGTCTGCAGCTCTTTTCACCACGTCTTTATGTCCGTTTGTTATTGGGTCTCCGGAGAATGCGTACATAGCTCTAACCATGAAATGAGTCACTACTAAGAAGTTTATAAATTTTGTTGAAAGATTTGGATTTTTATTATTTCTGCAGCTGTTTTAATACATCATAAGCCTTTAAAACGTGTTCTTCTCCAACATAGATCAATAACTCAGGGCTTGCTGTTAACATTTCGTTTATGACTACGTCGTTGATTGCTAATTCTGATGTGATTGCACAAATAATTCCTTTTGTATCTATACTTTCATCTGCAAAAGTCATGCTGATTTCTGACATATTATCCAGTGTGTTATTTAGTTGATAGCTTCGTGTTAACTTCTTAATCTTCTCTTCATTCTTCTTGTCTATAAACACTTTTATCGATGAAGAGCCAACAACAAGTTTTAGTGTGTCACCTTTGTCGTAATCTGTGTTTGTAACCATCTCTGAGAGCTTTTTTAGCAGCGTTTTTTCTTTCTCAAAGTCAAGTATTATTATTTTGTCTTTTATGTTTATCCTGAAACTTTTTAACAAGTCAACATCTTCCTTTGACTTTCTAAATTCAAACCTTCTAAGCATGGCAATTGCTGCTTCAAACTGGTTGTTTTTTATCACTCCTTTTTTTAATAGGTATCTTGTAAGTGATCTTCGATTAACTAATCCTTGAGCGTAGCACTTTCCTATTTCTGGCCTTTTACTTAAGAACTGCCTAAAATCTTGTTCTATTTGTGACATAATCAATTGTATTGTGTCTTTTATTAATAAACTTTTCTATTTATGACACAAAAGTTAAATGCTGTTTTGAAAACACCATTAACACCATGAAAGAAAAAATAAAACTAACAACTATAAAAAAAGAAAATTATGGCTTGCTGGAAAAATCGGTGCTTGACAACATAGTAACTATTGGGATGGATGCCTTTGGATTTGGAATGACAGAAAAAGAGATATTAGAACACATCTACCCAACAGACAAGTTATACCTGGCATTTTGTGGAGAAGAAATTGTTGGGTTTGCAACATTAACGCTAAAAGAATACACTGCAGACTTAACAGGCGCAGCTGTGAAAACAAGGTTTCAAAGAAACGGAATATACAAGGCGCTCTGCTCAGAAAGAGTCCAAGATGGACTTGATTATGGAGACGATTACTTCGAATTAAGAACACAAAACCCGAACATAGAATTAACAGTTAGAAAAGTGTTTGATGAATTTGTAGCAAGACCTGACAACAACATACAAAGTTATGAAATAGAACGAGAACTAAAAAAAGAACTGTACGGACGAATGCTCACAGCAACAAAACCATTGTCAGGAGTTAAAACAATCGATGAGATGTACAACGAACTTAACTATGAAAAAGGAGACGCATATCGCTTAAGAATAAAAACAAACAAGCCATATACATTCTATAATTGTTGTGAATGGTAAATTTACTTTTAGAAATAATAACTAACCTATATAACTCATATCTTTGTAGTGCTTTAACTGGTTGAGGGTTGTGTGTTTTTTGCTTGACTTTGAACCCTCCCCAGACTCTTCGTTAAGCTTTCTTATCTCGCTGTTTATAGATCTTAATGATATGCCAAACTCATACCTCTTGTTTAAGACTTTGATTATTTCTTTTGCGCCTTTTATCCCTATGTACATTGGGTGGCCGTAAGTCTCCGCAAGAAGAGATGCTGCTTTCATGTTTCTTCTCTTACTTAGACCAAGTAATAATCCTGAAACACCAATTATAGGCCCTACAACACCGTATATGTCAGTCTTAACTTTGTAATTCTTAAACTCCTCAACAAACTTTCCATCATTTCCTGTACAGTAAACTTTTGGGTTCTCAGGAATCTCTTCTATTCCTATCCCTCCAAGTGTTATTATCTCTCTGCACTTGTTCTTTTGTGAAATATCCAGTATCTTTTCAGTGAATTTGTAGGATGAAACCTCATCCATTGGCTGGACGTCGCCTGTTAAGAACAAGAAGTCCTTCCCTTTGACTTTCTTGTGATACATCTCTATCTTTGGAAGTTCCACGAGGTTGTCTTCATTTACAAAGACTGAGTTTGGAAGGGAGTATGAGAAAAAGTCCATTATTTTTTTTGCATCAAGCTCTTCAACCATTATATCAGCAACTATCTTTCCAACATTTCCAATTCCTGGAAGACCCTCTATAAGTATTGGTCTTGAAAAATTCACCTTCTTTGTCTGCGTTATTTTCCAATCAGTCATTTTCCATACTTGACAGTTCTCCTGTAACTACCATATTTGTCTTCTGGGCTATATTTTGGTGGCTTGTTGCTTATTCGTTCGCTTTTACAAGAACATTCTTTTTTTAAGCCGTAACTACCACATTCTGGGCATCTGAGTATTCGATTCATTTCTCGTGCCGCTGAAATGCTACCTCACCCTCTTTCTTCTCGATGAATTGTATAATTTCTTCCTTTGCTTTTCTTAATATGTCTTCTGCTTCCTTGTAATCTTTGGCAACGACTTTTAAGCCGTATTTTCCGCCGCCTTCATATTTTATATTAACTTTTTCATCAATTTTCTCTGCATTCTGCAAAGCAGTCTTGACTATCTCAAGACCATCTTCATCGTAAACCGTTATTTTGAAATCCCCTGATATCATCACTTCTTTTGGCTTTATCTTGTCTTTTATTATCTTGGTGAGATTTTCAGAAAGTTTCTTGTCAAGACCAACTTTTGATAGCACAAGGTTATGTTCTACAACTTCGTTGAAAGCCAAGTGCAGCATGTCATATTCTTCTAAGATTGGCTTTGATACTTGTTTGTAAACTTCTTCTAATGGTTTTTTGAGCTCGTTTGCCAATAACTCAACTATCTTCTCTGCTTTCTGCTCCTGCTTTATATCCTCTAGCTTCCTTCTCTTCTGAGACTCGTTAACCCTTCTAAGAGATAAGTCTATATGTCCTCGCTCCTCATTAATCTTTAAAATCAAGCAAACAACTTTTTTTTCTTCCCTGACAAAGTCTCTGATATTTCTTATCCTTCCAGGGCTGACCTCTGATATGTGAATCATACCTGAGTGCCTATACTCGTCAAGATCGCAGAAAACAGCGTTTGGCTGAACCTTTGTCACTGTACACAAAACGAGTTCATCTTCTTCCGGGTATCCTTCTCTTTTAAAAAGCATTATTCAAGTACCTCTAAGATTCTCGTCTTCACAATTGATTTACCGCCTCTTGGCTCTGCAAGGGTTTCTCCGCAAACAAGACAATCAACTTTAGAAGCTACTTTGCCAAAGACTATCTGCTCATTCTTGCACTTTGAGCATCTCAATTTTATGAATTTTGATCCTGGATTAGTTTTCATACTATTACCTCACTTTTTATGTTTTATTCAAGAATTATGAATCATTTATAAATATTACTAGACGAGCTCTACTTTTTTTGCTCTGATGCCTTCACTTTGCACATGTGATTTTCCACATCCCTTGCATGTATATCTAAAATCAGTTTTCTTGCTGAGCTTCTTTCCAACCATCTTAGGTTTTGGAGGCTTGCTATATTTCCCAAGGTTTCCCATTCCCCTCCACCTTCCTCTAAGCATCGTTCTAATCTTAGAACCTGCTGACATTGGGTGGGCTGAGCCTTTAGTCCTCTTCTTGGCAATTGACACTTTATGAGAAGTATGTTTATTGCAAAAAGGACAGTGCCTATTGAATTCCTTAGGTTTCTTCATGTGCAGGAGAAAAAATCATTGGTTTATAAAGATTGCGTCCATGTCATTTCATTGCTTTCTTTCTATATTATAAATAGAAAATCGAAACATTTAAATAGTAGTATTTACTACTACTAAGTAGTATAAATTAAGATGAAAATTAAACTAAGCGTTTCGATGGATGAGAACGTCGTAAGACAAGCAGAAGAAGTAATAGAAGAAGGCAGATTCAGAAATAAATCACATATAATCGAATACGCACTGAAATCATTTCTAAAAGGAGAATAAAATGACACTACTTAACTATCTCGGAAAGAGCATAACAAAACTCGCACTCATAGCAACGCTCACTCTTAGCAGTGCTCTCTACGCACAAAACAAGGACCTGGTTCAATACTTAAAAAAAGAAAGCTACATGTCAGAATACACACACATAACAGAGTTCCCGACTAATTCTTCAAAGTTCAAACTAGAAACCAAATACACTAAATTAAATTCATCAAACCCAGAAGAAACAGAAGGAATTTATATTTATTTTGATAATGAAATTTATAACAAACATCGAATTTACGGTTCATATATTTGGAATTTAAACCAGCCAGAACTCAATGATGTAAATTCAAATGAAAAAAGCGCATCGGTATACTTTGAAAAGCTTGATTCCAAGAAAAAAAGCTACGAAACAGATGAAGAATATATGTATACTGAAAAAAGGTCTGCGCTGACCAAAAATATAGAAGATGTCATCAGAACAACAGAATATTCGAGCACACCAAAAAGTTTATTTGAACTATTTAAATCAACCAATTCTTATGATGTTTCAAAAAAAAGAGCTGATAAACCTGACGTAAAATTCAACTCTCTTGCTTCAGCCATTGAAAAATATTCTCAGGAAACAAAAGATTTCTTCCAAAAAGATGTCGAATCAGAGAAAATCATGATAAAGGTATACGCAGAAGTGACCAAAAAAAAGAGTGTGGAAGAGCTTACGCTACACATATTTTATCATCCGGACAAAAGAGACGTTCAAAAAACAACTGTTTTTAGCATAACAAGAGCGCGAGAAAAAGACGAAGAAAAAATTCTTAGGGGTGGAATTAGAATATACAACCCTGGAAAGGATGGCCGTGAATGCCTTTTTGATTTTGAAAACATGAACCTAGCACAAAAAGCTCTCCTCTTCATTAGCGGATATAAATCAGATATCAATAAGACAAGCAAGAACGCGGATATTGCGGTTTACAAAGACTTAAAGTATAACACAACCAAAAATATGGAGAAATTTATCAACGACACCATAATAAAATATGCCCCGCTGCTTATAACCATTCATATCGACCAAAAAACCCGTGAAGAGATTGAAAATGTCATAGACTCCATTAATGGCAAGAAATAATTACAAAAGAAGGATAAGAATGAATAGAAGAAATTTTTTAAACGTGATGGGAAAAGGAATTACAGTTCTAGCAGTCGGTGGACTAGAAAACTTATTAAGTGGATGTGCTACCACACTCCCAAGAGTCAGCGACGAAGAACTAACAACACAATATAACTCAATCATTGTTTCAATAAATGATCCGAACAATTATTTAAGATTTCTACAAGAAAGAGAATACGTCGTACCAAATAAAGTATTTGAAGCATATGCTAAAACAATTGATAAGAGACCACAATGGTTATCTAACCCATCAGGAGGCTATTTAGAAAAGAACTATCTTGACACAAACGAAGAAAAAAAAGAAATCATAGAACGTTTTAATAAATTAGGCTTAAATAAGAACGAGATAACAATTTATAGCACTCTATTTACAAGTTCTGATATTATCATTTTAAAAGAGAGCGTATTAAAAGATAAAAGTTTTGAAAAAGTAATGCCTCACGAACGTTTTCATAAGAAGATGAAAAAATTAAGTAATGAAGACTATAATCATATGATAAAGGTTGCTAATGAACTACTCGAAAGAAGAGATGAGAATGATTTTAGATTTGTTCAAGAAAGAGATGATAGTAAATATGCTGGAGGATTTGCAGAGGTGCAAGCACATATGAATCATGAAGAATTTTATACATACCTTGCTCAAGGGGAATTTATACTAAGAGTGGAAGAAGCATTAAAAAAAGATTATAAAAAAGCATACGAAATATTTGACGAAATAAGAAACGCTTGTAAGTTAAAATAGTTTATATCTCTTCAGCCTTATCCTTGTTTATCAGTATGTTTGCGATTATCTTTGGAAGCTCTGCTTCGTCTCCTTTCTTGAAAGGAGTGTAGACACCTAGTTTTTTCGACAAACTTTGAAATAATAAATCTGTACATGGATTCTGGAAGGCATTACTGCTTGCTTGGCACGCTAAAGAATTAATAATTCTTCTCAAAGTTATTT
The DNA here is from genome assembly GCA_018819065.1 of Nanobdellota archaeon. Taxonomy (GTDB): domain Archaea; phylum Nanobdellota; class Nanobdellia; order Woesearchaeales. The sequence goes on from JAHJQL010000089.1 coordinate 9,554, forward strand.
TTTGCCTTGTCAAACAATTTCTTGAAAACTTCAAAGTGAAACTTCTTCGCGTCATCCCCTGAGACGTTTGGGACATATAGTATCGAATCACGGTTAAAGTATATCCTGTGATAAACTCCGAAAGTGTATTGTACTGGTTCGACGATATTTTCCAGGTTGTTGACTTCGTCTTGAATTTGCGAGTAGCTAGCGCCTTTGTCAAAAACATCACACAACTCTTTTAGCCATTTCTTTATCTCAACAGACTTCCCTCTAATTCTTATTTGATGTGCCGTTGAGAAATCGTAGTTCATGATTGTGTCTCCTCTGCTTTATCCTTATTTATCAAAATCTTTGCAATTATTCTTGGAAGCTCTGCTTCGTCTCCTTCCTCAAATGGTCCGTAAGTTTCAAGCTTTTTTCCGACGAACTTTGGCACTTTGTCTTTGAACCTTACAGATACTTTGATATCATAATCATCATCTGACTCCTGTTCTTTAGAATCCTTTTCTTCTGAGGTTCCTTCATCCTCATCTATCTCTTCATTTGTCTCTTCTTCAGAAGCAGATTTTACTTTTGAAAACTCTTTTTTTGCTTCTACAAAATCCTTTTTTAAAGACACTCGTGATTCTAGTTTTTCAAAGAATAATATCTGGTTTAGAATGTCTTCTCGGTTCTTATTTAGCAATAACAGTGTTTCATCAAAGAAAGCTTTCTCTTCTGGAAGCATCGCAACAGTGTTTGATATCCCCCCACCAGCTTTTGAACGATTCATACCAAGCTTCATTATCTTTGAGACTCTCCGGTCATAAAGCTCTTTTACAATTTTTTTTATGTTTTGTATCTGAAGCTTGATTTTTTCTGATTCTGAGGCTCCAAAGAGCTCTGCTTGTGACCCTTTATTGTCAATAAGCGACTGTTTCGCCTGCATATAAGCCACAACGTCAGAATAGAAAGTCTTATCTAATTCCTGAAGCTCTTCTCTAGTTTTTTCCCTCCTTAAAAGGTCAAAGAGAGTTTCATAAGTTATTTTTACTTCAGTCATCAAATTAAAGGGATTGTTAGCCTTATTTAAATGTTTTTTTAAGCAACTTTTAAAAGAAGATACCACTACAAAAGTTTATATGACTAGAGTATCATTTGAAGACATAAAGTTTCATGAAGAAAACGACTGTGTGAAAGCAGTATTCTTGCAATACTATTATTTCTTCATAGAAAAGTCTGATCTTGAAAAAATAGGGTGTTTTAAGATTGTTGAGGACGCTATAGAGTTCGACGCGACAGATAAGAAAGTTACAAACAAGTTTAACAGGATTTTAAAGAAGGGGCTTGACGAGTTAAAAAGCGTGCTTGGAAAAGAAGCTGTATATGTTCATGCAGGCTCAGCAATTCCTTTGATTGGCACTAATGAATTTGGGATTGTTGATAGGGATACAAACATAATCGAGGTCAAGCCTCATTCAATTTGCAACCTTGACTGCATATACTGCTCTGTTGACGCTGGAAAGTCATCGAAAAAAATAGTTGACTTCGTCGTGGAGGAGAAATACTTAGTTGAAGAGTTTAACAAGGTATCTTCTTTGAAGAAAAACCCTGTTGAGGCATCAATAAATCCTCAGGGAGAGCCTTTAATGTATTCAAGGATTGTTGAGCTGGTAAAAGACTTAAAGACCTGCAGCAACGTAAAAACAGTGTCTATAAACACAAATGGATTGCTGTTGACTAAAAAACTTGTTGATGAGCTGATAAAAGCAGGTCTTGACAGGATAAACCTATCAATTAACACAGTTAGCCAAAAAACAGCTGACAAACTCTCAGGAAGTAAATATCCTGTTGAAAAAATAAAGAGAATCATGACTTATTGTGATGGGAAGATAGAATTATTGCTTGCTCCATTGATAGTTCCTGGCTATAACGACTCTGAAATTAGAGAGTTTTTAGAGTTCTGCAAGACTTTAAAGACAACTCCTCGTTTTGGATTTCAAAACTTTTTAAACTATGAACGGGGCAGAAATCCTGTGAAGAGCAAGGGAATGGACTGGTTTTTAAAGCTGCTAAAAGATTACGAGTCAAGATTTAAAGTAAGGCTAATAAATTCAAAGGAAGACTATGAAATAACGGATGATTCAAAGATTCCAAAGCCTTTTAAAAAAGGGCAAGTAATTGATGCAATAGTCACTTGTCCTGGAAAGTATAGAGGAGAGTTAATCTGCGTGGCTGACGACCGTTGCATAACTGTGAAAGGAGACTTTAGCAAAAACACTAATCTAAGATTGAAGGTAGTCAGAGATAAGCACAACATATTCAAAGGGGTGGTTATCTGAATATTCCGACGAAGAAATTAACTATTATATCTATTATGTTCTTCTTCTTTTCAGGAGTCTTCTTCTTAACAGTGGCAGCAGTGTTATTCTTAGCAGTATTTACTTCATCCTTCTTTTTATCTTCTACAACTGTTGATTTAACAACGATGCTTAAATCGCTCGTCTTAGAAAAATTTCCTTCTTTATAATCTAATATAGTTGTTAAATTATAGGTTCCAAGAGTTGTATTATCAGGTATGTTTAATTTGTATATGTAAAACTCTTTTTCTTCATTGCTTGAAAGAGATATGTTTTTAGACGTTAAGCCTCCACTAAGCTCAAAAGGAAATGGTATGCTTTCATTCACAAAGATGAGTGATTTCTTCTGACCAGTATTCTTGACCTTGACGGTGATGGTTATGTTATCGCCTGGGTAAACATCTTTTTTAGACGCTGTTTTTACAATGTTAAAGCTTATGGTTGTTGGGACTACAAATATTTTAGCAGTTTTTTCAAAAAATACTTGTTGAAAAGCCGGTGTCCGATAGCTTCCCATGAGAGTTAAGTTTAAAGTAGTCTTCTTCTCAACTTTCTCAGGCTTAAACAAATCCTCAAAAAGCTTTACTTTCTCGCCAGGCTTTATCACGTCAATAGAGACTTTTCTAGTTTCATAACCAGATATTTGAACCACTCCAGATATATCTCTATAATAAATATTTGAAGGATTAGTAATATATGCTGTTACTTTAAAGTCAGAATCATCTGATATCTCTGTTTTAGAAGTAGATATCTCAGGGACCATCTTAGGCACAAGGACGCTTGCATTCAAGAAATTAGTATTATTAACAACATCATCCCTGATTTTCATGACGGTGTTGATTTTGATAGAATAATTGTTTTCAAGGCCGCTTTTCATGCTGATTGTGAAAGTCTCTGTTTTGCCTTGCGACAAGCTAAAACTCTTTTTGATGTTATTGGATCTTTCAAGGTTTCCAGAGACGCTAGTAACTGTTATGCTTTGAGGTATTAAAAAGTTCAGTTCAACCTGCATGTTATCATTCCAGTCTTTATTCTTGACTGTGAATGTTGCTGTGAAAACTTCATCTATGCTAGGTTTTGACTTGCTAATAGTTGAAGTAAAGGAGAATGGAGAGTTAATTTTTATAGTTGAAGAAGAGGATTTAACACTATAAGTTGAGTTTTTATAACTATAATACAATGTGCCGTTACTTAAGACTATGGATTCATAGCTTTTAGGCTCTAAGGAGTAGGAAAAAGATGTTGAGCTGCCACTCTTTAAGAACTTGCCAGACCAGTTGACAAAACCATCCTTATAAGTCATTCCCGGACTTAAAGACGATAAACTAGTATTATTTGGGATGAATTCCTGAAAGGACAAGTTTGACAAGTCTAACTTGCCTGCACCGTTATCAATAGTGACTGTGACAATCGTTTTTTGATCTTTGTTAATCTCTGACTGGACTGACCTTGACACTTTCACGCTTGGCTTTTTTGAATAAACCTCGACTTTGATTGCAGGCTCCCAGCTCATAGTGTCTGGAATTGGTCGACCATAATTCATATAATCAAGTTTTGTGTCATAGAAACAGTATTGATAATAATCAGTGTCTTCACAAGTGCCGTTTTTGATAAAGAAGAGCTCATCATTATTCTTCTGAAGAACTAGTGATAATCCATCATTATTTAATCCTTTGACGAAAAAAACGTCGCTTTCAACCTTGAAAGTGTCCAGCACATAGACGTAGTTGTTAAATATCCTGTCAAAAGCAAGGACGCTTGAAGAGCATAAAATGATAATTATGAATAATAATGATAGAGGTCGTTTTACCATGTATTATTCTACTATGAGATAATTATTATTTAAAACTTTCTTTTAAAACGTTCCGTTCAATTGAGGGATGTTCATTCTCAGCTGTTAGCTTAGGCTTACGTATCGTTTGTGTGGTTTGGGGTTCTTGTAGTTGGCGAATTCTTTTCTGACTGCTTTTTCATAGCTGAAGCTTTCTGTCTGTGACTACTGTTTTGGCTTTTTTGCCTGAACATTTCTTTGCGAGCTGGAAGGTTTTTCTTGCGTCTTTTGTTCTTCTGGTAGGACTTGCATAGCTTGCAAGGAGAAATCTTGTTCTCGCGTCTAAAACGTTCCAGATATTATTTTATCATTATTACATTCCTATAAATTTATCGCTACTACGCAGCAGTTATAGCGGATTTTCAAAAAAGTGCTAACAAAGTCACTAAGGAGTGAATTAGCCGAGTGAATTAGCCGTTCGTCAAGAACTGTGGTTCTTGAGCGTGCTCAGAAATCAGCAAATTTCTGACATACCCACATCAGATATAGTGAATTAGAAAGTGTGCTGTAGCCTACTATTTGGCTACGCAACAAAAACTGCGGTTTTTGAATCATCAGAAACTTCGTTTCTGAGACAAAGAAAATCGAAGATTTTCGTGTGCTCAAAAATGTTATTTTTAACACTTTCTAAGGCGAAAACTTAGGGCGCGGAAAACAAAACACGCAAGGTAACAGTTTCGCTTTTTTTATCTTTTAATAGAAAGATTTAAATAGTATATCTCAGTTATACTAATTATGGCAAGCCCAAGTAAAGAAGAAAATGTACTAAAACTAATCTTAGAAAACAGCCCTCTAAAAGAATGGCATTTTGAAGAAATAGTTAGAGAAGCAAAAATTACTAAATTAGTTGCAAATAAATGGCTGAAAAAATATGTATCTGAAGGATTACTCAAACATATAAAAGAAAAAGGAAAATTTCCGCATTTTACAGTCGGAAGCAATAATTCTATTTATTATTCTCTAAAAAGAGTTTACGCATTGGAGCAACTTCATAAAAGCAGTCTTATTCCTAAACTTTTATCTCTCAAAACAGCCAAGACAATCATATTATTCGGAAGCATTATAAAAGGAGACTGGTATAAAAATTCAGATATTGATATTTTTGTTTTCGGAGATGTTTCAGATTTTGACAAAAACATTTATGAACTTAAACTACAAAAGAACATAGAATTACATATCTTTCAAAACAAAGAAGAAATAGAAGAAGTCAAAACTGGGCTTATAAAAAATATAATCAACGGTTATGTCATAAAAGGGCAGATACAAGACATTGTTGAGGTTTCATAAATGAAACTTACAATTGATAATCTCGATAAAACATACAAACTCTGCACAAGTATAGGAAGCATAAAGGAGAAATTCGTAGATATTGAGCTTATCAAATCACTTAAAATTGTCGCAGAGAAAGGGCTTGAATTCATCAACAGCAAATCAAAAGATATTCCAAAAGATAGTACAGACTGGACATTTGTCTTTCGAGATCATTATGAATCACTTCGAGGACTAATTGAAGCTTATCTGTTATTTGAAGGAATTGAAGCTGACAATCACCAATGCAAAAATGCATACATATGCTTCAAACACTCAGAACTAGAACTCGACTGGGAATTCCTCGAAACAATCAGACTCAAAAGAAACGCAATCAATTACAGAGGACAACTACTAAAATATGAAGATTGGAAAATGCTGAAGCTAAAATTTGAATTGCATATCAATGCATTGAAAAAAGAAATTGAGAAAAAGCTGAATTTTTAATTCTATAAGCCCAAAGGATTATTTTTGAATTTTTCTGTGTTAAGTAATTTTATAATTTCGTTTCTTATTTCTTTTGCATCTTCAGAGTGAACGGCACGCTTTTAAAAGAACAAAGGATAAGATAAAAATCAGAGAAGAAATCTAAAAAAAAGAAAAAAAATTACTTAGTTGTTTTAAGCAACCTTCTTTACGATTATGTCTGACAATGTTGGTACTACAACTTCAACTTCGGTGCCTGACAGTCCATAGTCCATGTAATCTGCTAGGACTCTTGAAGCTCCTTGTGTTTCAATTGCTTCGTAACCAGCAACTAGCAAAGCACTCTTGGCATCATACCATTTAATAACTGCTTTACCTGATTCAAAGTCTTTTCCACATGGAGTTGGCATACCCATTACTTCAGCTGCAACTGTGTTAGCGCATGGACCTCCAACGATTATCATTGGTGTTGATCCTAGTGCTGGTGCATTTATGTCAAGTACTGCAATTCCAACCGCGATAGGGTTGACGTTGTATGCAGTTCCTGCAGTTGTGCCAGTTGTTGATGTTACTGCGCCTGATGCTGCAAAGTACACGTTATAGTCCACATCTTCTGATGGGAACCATAGTTCTAGCTTTGTGTTGTCGTCAGCTTCTTGCTTGTAGTAAGTACCGTAGTTGCTTACACCGTAGAAGTAATCTCCGTTGTTGTCATCATCTTCTGCAAATCCACTTCCTGGTTTTGCAATGTTGACTTCTTCATCAGTTGTGTCGTATGTGACTGCAACCGTGTAGGTAGCTCCGGTTATCTCATCTTTGTTGACTGTATTCTTATCTTCTGTTATTGTCACTGTCTGTGTCGCTGCGTTAGCACTACTTGTAAAGTTTAGCCAAGCACCACTCTTTGTGTAGACATATGTCTTTGAGAAATCAGATAAGTTAACCACGTTCTTTGAGTCAACTGTTACAGTTACGCCTGTGTCTCCAATGCTGTCTCCGGTTCCTAATGTATAGGTTGTACCTGATCCTAGGTCTTTGAAGTTAGCTTTTGTGTCAGAATCACTTGTTCCAGTGAATTTGAATATTCTGGAAATTGGTGCTGAGCTTGAGCTAGCTTCTTCCAAGATGAAAATCTTGTTCTTTGCTATGCTGAGTTTTGCTCCAAATGCAAAGTCTTCACCAGAGGTCAAGTTTGATGTTCCGACTAGTGTGTAAGGTGAGAATGAGTACTTCACACCTTTGTTGTTTGCAAAGTCCACAATCAAATCATCGTTGCTTGATGCAAATGACACGTAGTCTCTTGATTTGTCAGTGAATCCTTGAGATGCTCCAACGAATTTCACTTCAAAACCAAACATTGGGTCTACAAATGTGTCTCCCATTGCTAGCCAGTTATAGTCCTCATCAGTGTCATCATTAGCAATGCTTGAAGTATCTATTCCAAATTCAATCTTTGAAACTGCTGTTGCTGCTCCTGTGACTCTGACGTCTACACCTTCTAAGTCTTTGTTGTCAACCTGCACTTGAGTCCAGCTACTGTTTGTCACTCCCAAGTTTAGCTCTTTGCTGCCGATGAATAGCTTTGCTGAAGCTGTGCTTCCTGCAACGTTTGAGATGAAAACATCCTTTACATAGACTTTGATTCCACCTATTGTCTTTGTCTGACCTGAAATCATTGATTTTACTTCACCATTGACTGCTACTTGAACTGAGGAGTCATCTGAGTTTGCTCCAAGAATGTTCAAGGTGTAGGTCTTTCCATCAACAGATATTTCTTTAGGCGTGTTCAACGCTACTAGTGTTGTTACATCACTGCCGTACAGAATCAAGCTATCACCTGCTGCTGCAATGTTCTTGACTGTCCAGACTGTTCCAAACATCTCTAATGTTTCACCATCATCTAGGTCTACCCAATCAACTTCGTCTCCTGAGTCAAAGTCAACTGTGTAAGTCAAGAAATAATCGCTGTTTGTAGCTGCATCCAAGTCTAAGTACATGATTGGCATATCATATACATCCTTGTCTACCAAGTCAAACTTCAAAGTTTCGTTACCAGTCACAACAAATTGTGAGAAGTCGTATTCTATTCCATCATCATCTTCCAAGGTTCCATCAGCGAATAACTCTGGGAAATCCTGGTCATCAATCTTTGATGTTGATAGATAGTCTCCGTAGTTGAAGTCTTGGCTTGTTGAGTCTTCTAATAGAACTCCGCCAGAAACGGTCGTTGTTGTTTTGCCTGAAACGTCAACAGATGTTTTTGCTGCTGCTTGTAGGCTTGCTGAGATGTCAATTGCTCCTAAGACATCTGCTGGGCTTGCTGCTGCTCCTACGATTATTTTACCACCAAATAATCCATTCTTGATGAATGGTTGTGGGTAATCGCTTAAGGTCAATGCAGACGCACCCATTATAGTTGCTCCTATCATGGTTAAACCAGTTCCGAGGGCAACCACTTTCTTTATTGCTTTTTTTATGTTCATTTAAACACCTCCTAGTGTTTTTACTCTTATCCTAAAAAACCACTCCACACACACAGGGTTTACGCTTAATGACTTGGCACATGGCCAAATCATAAATTATGCCCCTGTACATGCTAATTATAGTTTTTTTTAAATGTAACGGCTGTATAGATGGAAATTCTTTATAAACTTTTCGATAGAGGAAGGTGTGAGTATGTAAGATATTTCAATAGACAGGCTATAACGCAGGAATCCTACACTTTAAGACTTTCGCTACGAAAGAGTAACAAGCAGAGTTCCGACCAAGATATTTATAAATAGTTAAATGTTCATTTATAAATAAACTGGAAAGATTAGCTAAAAACGCATTCAGAAGGATTACAAGCAAGACCTGCCAGCCAGCACGTTCAATTATTCCCAGAGCAACAGAACGGCAATCTAGGACTGCAAATTTTATAGAATACATTTATAGAATATATATCATTAATAAAATTTTTGAAAAGAAAATATGCGGGGAGTAGGACTTTCGCCAAAGGCTCCTGTGGGCTTGACCGAACGAAGTGAGGGAAACTCACCCCGGGATCAAGGAACGGAACCCTTGTTTCGAACCCACGAAGGCACTAAGCCAACAGGTGTCTTCACATCACAGCACAAAAGCTTTGTGCCCAGTACACCTGGGTGATGCACCTAAGCCTGTCCCATTTGGCCGCTCTGGCATCCCCGCATTTGAAAAAAGTGATGATTTTAATCAACTTTTCTTGATTTTGGAGAAGTAATACATTTAAAAATTTTGTTAAAACATCGACAAGAACGCAAGCATGAAATAATTTTAATCGCTTCAAGGCCAAATAAATAAAATATTTATACACTAGAATATAGCAATATTAACGAACATTAAAATCAATATTAAAAACACAAGACAAGTGTACGTGAAGTATTTAAATCAATAAATAATATACTAATAAATATGAATGAAGAAAATATGAATGAAGACAATTCAATCAAGTTGTTTGAAAATAATAAAGTCAGAGTTCAATGGAATAAAAAAGATGAAAACTGGTATTTCTCAATAATTGATGTTGTCGCTGTACTTACCAACAGCCCAAATCCTAGAAAATATTGGAGTGTTCTTAAAACACGACTCAAAGCTGAGGGGAGTCAGTTGGCTACAAATTGTAGTCAACTCAAGATGCAATCTTCAGATGGTAAGTTTTACTTAACAGATGTGGCTGAAACTGAACAATTATTACGATTAATTCAATCTATTCCTTCTAAAAAAGCAGAGCCATTTAAGATGTGGTTAGCAAAAATTGGAAGAGAAAGAATTGAAGAAACACAAGACCCTGAACTCACATTCAATAGAGCAATGAGAACATATCTGCAAAAAGGATATTCAAAAGAATGGGTTAACCAAAGAATAAAAACTATAGAAATTAGAAAAGAATTAACCAATGAGTGGGATAGAGTGGGTATTACAAGACAAACCGATTATGCAATTTTAACTAATGAAATAACTAAAGCATGAGCTGGGAAGACGATAAAAGAATATAAGGAATTTAAAAATTTGAAAAAAGAAAATTTACGAGATAACATGACTAATTTAGAATTAGTTCTGAAGTATGCTTGCAGAAGTTACAACAAAGGAAATTTCTGAAAAAGAAGACCCGGAAACTTTTGAAAAGAGTAAAGACATTGCAAAAGAAGGTGGTAAAACTGCAAAAGTAGCAAAAGATAGAATTGAAAAAAGACTAGGACAAAAAGTTGTAACTTCGAAAAATGCAAAAGAAATTCATTTCAAAGAAAAAAATGATAATAGTATAAATAATAATTAAAATAATTAGGAAAAAATTAATTAGAAAAAAATGTTTATTTATTCTGCCAGTTGTATGATCGCTTCTTAGCACTCTTGCCATAGCCACACGAGCTGCATATCTTCTTGCTGACGTGATAGCTTGGTCTTCCGCATCGTCTACAGGTTATGTGGTTCTTATTACCTGACTTTTTACCCATAGAAGGTGTTCCTTTGCTCATTTTTTACACTTCCGTTCACTGCGGTGATATTATAGTTATTGTATCTCCTCTTAAGAAAACAGTTCCAAGCTTTCTCTTCAGCTGGCCATCAACATATTCTTCAGCGTCTTCTAAGACGGTGTTTATGTGTATGTCAAAAGCAATTAGTTTTCCGATGAATTGCTTGTTATTCTTTAATTCAACTATGACTCTTTTATTTCTTGAGTTGTTCAAAGCATCTATTGGTCTTGATTGGTCCATAATGGTTCACTCCTTTAAATAAGTTAATCTGAGTATTTGTGATTAATTTATAAAAGTTTTGCTTAGGCTATTCTGGGCTTATGTCTTGCGAGCTTTAGATTTTGGCCTGGGAACTTTAGGCTTTGTCTTGCGAGCTTTAGATTTTGGCCTGGGAACTTTAGGCTTTGTCTTGCTGGCTTTAGATTTTGTCTTGTGAACTTTAGATTTTAGCTTGCTAGCTTTAGGCTTAGACTTGGTGACTGCAGGTTTAGACTCTATTATCTTGAATACTTTATCATGTTCTCTGACGTGGTCTTTTACCTTTAATCCTATGTCATCGCCAGGTTTTGCCTCTTTGACAAGTTTATGGTCTATTTGCATTGACTCAACTTTCTGGGTAAAATCAGTTGTTGCTCCCAAAACGTGTATCTTGTCGCCGACTTTAAGAACACTTTTTTTGATTTCTACAACACCCACACTTATGTGTGAGAAGTAGTGTGTGATTACGCCTATTTCTTGTTCATTCTTAGCCATATTACCACCCCTTCAATATTTATAGTAAATGAGATTTATAAATTTATCTTAAAAAAATGCTTTTGAAAAGACGAAATTAGTTCCACTTAGTATCAAACCACATCCGATCTCTTGTTTTATCCCTTATGGTCCACTCAGGGTCTGAGGGGTAAATGTTGTGAAGGATTTCGTGCATCAATACTTCTTCAAAGTCATTGCCATGCAAAGAATCCAATATCTCAACAATTCCTGTGTTTGTCCAAGTCCGTCCAAGAACACCTGTGCCGAGGCTGTAATGGGGCACCCTCGTCACTGACATCTTTAATGGTCGAAAGATGTAGCTTGAAACATCGCTGCTCTTTGAATAAGAGTATGCAGGCTTAAAAGAGTAAGTTGAGTTATAAGAATTATTTACACCGCTTTTTTCAACTATTGGCTCTAAAAAGTAGTTTTTTTCAAAGGGAACTGTGGTGTTTACATCTCTTGACGCAAGACGAACTATCATCAGTAGTTCCGATAGTGTGTTTTTTGGGCTGTGATTTCTTATGAATTCATGAATATTGGTTGTTTCGGCATTAGTTATTGGTTATTTTGTTCAGTCTGGTGTGTTATTTTTGCTATTTTTTTGCAGAATTTTTGTTTTTTATATGGCTTTGCCTATGAGAGGCTTCATCCAATAAATACTTTAAGTCGTTATTCTTATAGAATTTTATGGGAGAGCCAAATATTCGGCTCAACCCACAAATAGACTCTATCCGAAATAGAGTCTTGTTGGAAAGGGCTGTTAAGCTTTTACTCTCGA
>JAHJQL010000090.1 GCA_018819065.1 Nanobdellota archaeon
AGAAGTGGCACTTCTGCCACTTCTAAATTGTTTAATAATCCATTTTCTCTTCTTTTCAGTCAACTTTCCCATAAAAAATCACCAAAAAGAAGAAAAACTTCAAAGTATAAAGAAGTGTAAACAAATTACGATCTTAAACAGTGTTTAAATTTGAACTGCTGAGTTTTAAAACTCTCTGTGAATAAATCTCTGCAAACAAATCATAAAAATACTTTTGCAATGCAAAAAAATCATCTTTATAAGGTTCAACCATTAAACTTCCATTTAACTCAAACCCGCCATATTGTTTTCTAGGATCAAGATGTCTTTTTTTAACAGTATCTGTATCTACATCAAGATAAACAAAATAAGGCAGAAATAAACTTCCCTTATTCATTCTCTTTTTTATTCCTTCAAATTGATACTCAAGAGTGTTATAAGATAAGAGTACATCTCTGGCAAAAATATAACCTGTGCTTGAAATAAACCACCTATCAACAATAACTTTCTTATCTATTTGTTTTTCCAAAGCTAACTTACATCTTTTTTCTTCTTTTTTCTGAAACCAATCATCACTTTCTAAAGCATCATTAATATTTGTTGGTAAAGGTGAGAAACTTTTTTTATTATCATTAAAAGTTGCTAGTTCAGGAACTAATTCAAAGTCATGATTACTTAATAAATTAATCAAAGTTGTTTTGCCGGAAAAACTCATTCCTTCAATTGCAATGATAGGATTATTCATGATATCATCCTCTTAAAATATTTATTCAGTTCTGATTTGATAAAAGAATAAAGTTTTTTTTCAGAGAAAGATAAATTGCTAGAATTCTCAAACAAATTTTCTTTTCTTTGAAAAACATTCTTTAATTCATTAACACGAAAGTATAGGTTATCAAGAGGTTTAATCTTTTGTTGTAAGATTACATCTACAAGTTCTTTTCCAGCGTTTGGATTGACTATTTTCATAGCATTATTTCTGTGCCAATCATATATTTCTTTATGACTTAGTAACCGTTCTATTCTTTCAACATCATGTTTATTTCCTTCAAAAATTATGCCTGCTCCTTTAGAAGCAATATAATCAGCCCCAATCCCTTCCCAAAATAAATTTGGTTTTGGAAAAAATAAAATATTTCCAGAAGTGATTGCTTCAGTTATACTCATACCACTTCCTTTAGTAACGACAACTTTTGACCTATTATATAATTCGGATAAATCATCTACAAACCCTGTAATCTCAAATCTACTATCATTAATTGTGGATGAAAGTTTTTCTCTAAGAATTTGATTGTTTCCAGTTACAACTACTACTTTATAATTATGTTTTGCTTTTTTAATATTTAAAACTGAATCTTCAATACCACCCATACCATGAGTTCCTCCTACAACAACTATTAAGTCTTCTTTTCTCTCAGAGTTATATTTAAATCTTGGACTTATAGGTATTCCAATATTGTGCATTCTAGAAAAAACTGATTTTGACACTTCTGCTAAAGGTCTAGCACCAAAATAAGCATTAATATCAATATCTTGAATTAAAGGAAATTCATCATAATTGCAATTTGAATCTGATAAATAAAAACTGTATTTATTTACTCTTTTCAGTTCTGCAATAATTTTGGTGGTGTGTTGATGTGTGGAGATTACTGAATCATAAGCAGAAAAATCAATTTTATTTTTTTCAACACCAATTTCAGACATTAATTTCAAAGTTTTTTCTTTTATTATAACTTCAGGAACTTTTGTTATTTTTTTGTTCTCAAATTCCAGAAATATTTCGAAGAAAAATTTATTTATCAAATCTCCCAAAGGAGAATAAAATTCTTTAATCTCGACAGATTCATCCCTTGAAATTAACTCTTGTTCAATTGCTTTTGCCAAGTAATAATGACCGCTTTTATGAAATCCATATGTTATTAAGTGATTCACTTTGAACCTCCCTGCAGCAAGGAATTTATTTGCCCGGACATATAGCTAAATGTACCTACTAATGAATAACAAGGGAAAGAAGATAATTTCTCTGCTAAGTTGAATCTTTGTTCTCTGAGTAAATCATTTTTTGAAGGAGGTAAGGGTGTTTTCGCAGAGTACAATAATGATGGATAAGTATCAAGAAAGAACACTAGCGAATCATAAAGTTTTATTGTTTTTTTTGCTATATCAGTTAATTCTTTAAAATAAGAACTAGAAGGATGATGTTGTGCAAATACAATTGCTTCAATGTTTTTTTGACCACTTTCTATTTTAAGATATTCTGACATATCAAGCACAACTTGTTCTGACCATAAGTTTAAATTATCAACAATTTTTATTGGAAAATCAAGATTTAAGTCTCTATTAAAAGAAGCATATCTAAGAGTATCAGATTTTGTTCCACCCACAATTGTTGTATCTTTTAAGAGTACTCTATCTCCGCTAATGTATGAAAAATTATTTTCAAGACAAGATTTCATAGCCAAAGTTGATTTTCCTGCGTGAGTTGGTCCCATAATTAATACTCCAGTACCATTATTTGAAACAGCTGCTGCATGAACTGATATTGCACCTATATTTGCATAATCTTCCTCAATTTTTTTAGAAATAAGTTTCACTGTTTCATAACATAAATTATCTAAAGAACCATTAGAGATTATTTGAAAGGTTTTTTTACTTAATTTAAAATCAGGATTTCCTAAAGAACCTATAAATGTAAAAATAGGCTTAGTATTGTTCGATTCTTCTAAATCAGGTATGAAACATTTTCCGATTTCAAAAAATCTATCATTTATTCTTTCTGGAAGTATTACTCTATAGTTTAATGTATGTGAAGAAAAGTTAAATTCAGATAAACCATTTTTTTCAGACTTGTTCATGAAAATCACATCCCTTCAAATTTGAATCCATACCTTGATAAGTACTTTCAAATTTCATATTCTGCATATTAGTGAAATAATTGAACCAGTTTAATGCGTCAATAACAATTTCTTTTTCTACAATTATTCTTTTTTCTTCAGGAAGATTTTGCAAATATGATTTTTCAAGAGTTTCAATAGCGCTTTCTTTTTCCCAATAACCAATTTTATGTGTGTGAAAATCTTCAAATACTTGTTTAAACCCGGGTATGTGACTTAAATGTTCCATTGCTGTTGACCTCAAAACCCAATTAAAATAATGATTAAGAAGAGTTGGAGCGGCATCAGCAGTTAATTTAGCAGGAATATACTTTTTAGCAAAAGCGATAACTTCATCAATTGTTAAATTGTAAAGATGCATATTTTCATGAAACTCACTATAAGCTTTTCCGCTATCCATATGACCGCCATTAATCAAATCTGCCACAATCAGTATTTCCCTTCTTGGATTGGTGACTAATGGTATTGGGTGGTAGCTCTTGTACTTATTACCTAAAATTATAGAAATATTTGAACCGAAAACTAAATCGTCATCAGTTCCTTTTCGTTTTATAGGGTCGATTCCACCAACTAAAGATGCAATTATTGGATTAACTGCAAAATTTCTTCCAACAGGTAATATCCCATCATAATGTTTGAACTCCTTGTCAAAAATACTCATTCCGAAATGAACTGATTCCCGAAAGTTTGTAAATACTCTAAGAGGTGCAAAAGAAGTTTTTAATTCAGAAGGATATTCAATTGAACCTTGAACAAAGTGTTTTTCATGTTTTTCAAATAAATTAATATAAGATGTAATGTAATTCTTTGGAATCTCTAATGTATCTCCTTCATTACTTATCAAAATTGATTTTTTTCTTTGAGCTTGAGTTCCTTTACTAATTCTAAGAATAGAATAATCCATCGCATATTTTCTAGCTCTACCCAAACAAGCTAAATCAGTAGGAAAAGCTTTTGCAATGAAATGAATATTATCCGCGCCGTAATTTTGAAACTCCTTAACAATTTGTATGCTTTCTTCTAAGTTTTTATGGTCTGCATCAGTAGTTTTACTAGTAGAAGGATAATTTATAACAACACAAACTTCATATAAAGACTTGTCTAATTTAGTTCCATTAAAATTTTCTTGATTAAGATATTGTGATAATAAGTTTTTTAGATTTCTATTCTCATTATATGCAGGTAGAAATATAAATGCTCGTCTATTAGCAGGCAAAAAAGGATTGTTTATTTTTTCAAACTCTTCAAGTTCAAAAATATACTCTTCAGGCTGATTTTTAAGGTACTCATCAATAACACCAGATTCAAGCCCAGAATATTTATCTGCAACTCTTAAAGTTAAAAAATGATCATACACTAAGTTTGGAGCTAATGAAATTAATTCAGAAAAATTCTCATTATCAACAGAACTCCCTAATCCTAATTTTGATAACATTGTATAGTGGTAAATTCTACAAATTTATAAACCTATTCACAGAAAGATATTGTCTATTTAACGTCATCTTTATATATAAGTTAGTTCTATTAACATCTTGGTGATGCGTTATGTCTTTGGAATGTCCCATGTGTGGCTCATTAGATGTGTCTAAGAAAGGATTTCGTAAAAATAAATCAATGA
>JAHJQL010000091.1 GCA_018819065.1 Nanobdellota archaeon
AAAGATTTCTACGAGCCAAAAAAAGAATACTAACTATTAGCAATTCAGCTAACCTCGACATGAATATCGAGGTACTCAGAATTCAAAGAATTCTGGTACCAAAAAAGTACTTTTTTGTGTATTCTTTTTTTGTAATAAAAAGTAATACTAAGTAATACAACAATCACACTTCATCACACCCTAACAAAAAGATTTATATATAACGTAAGACAATCATCATCTTTATGAAGGAGCGAATCACACTAACTCTTGAGAGAAACATAATAGAAAAAGTTGATAAGAGTGTAGATGGCATGAGGATAAAAAATAGGAGCCACGCCATAGAACTTTTATTGCGACAAGCAATAGGCATTGACAAACCCACAAAAGTATTGATATTAGCAGGTGGAAAAACGAGAAAATTTAGGTTGCTTGGAAAAGACCACCCAAAATCATTAATGGAAATAAAAGGAAAACCAATCATACAATATAACATAGAATTATTCAAGAAACATGGTATAAAAGAAATACTAATATCAGCAGGACACAACACAAACGCCATAAAACAAAGATTAGGAGACGGCAAAAAACTCGGCGTTAACATAATATATCTTGAAGAAAAAAATCCTCTTGGAACTGCAGGGCCATTAAGGCTTGCAAAGCAGCATCTAAAAGAAACTTTTTTGATGTGCAACGCAGATGAGTTAAAAGACATTGACATTGATGACATGTTTACATTTCACATGACAAACAAACCGCTTGGAACAGTTGCGTTGACAACAGTCAGAGATCCAAGCTCATACGGTGTAGCGCTTCTAAATGGAAACAAAATATTAACATTCATCGAGAAGCCATCAAAAGACAACTCGCCATCAAACCTAATCAATGCCGGATTATATATTCTTGAACCAGAAGTTATAAACTACGTCCCAGAAGGATATGCAAGGATGGAAACAGACATATTCCCAAAGCTCGCATCTGAAGAAAAACTATGCGGATACCCTTTCAGCGGACAATGGTTTGACACTGCAACTCCAGAAAAAATAAAGATTGCAGAGAATAGCTGGAGAGGATTTTTACAATAAAAAATGAGTGTCTTTAAAGCTTACGACGTTAGAGGAAAATATCCTGAAGAAGTCAACGAAAAGCTAGCCTATGAAATAGGCAGAGCAATGATTTTACTTCTAAAAGCAAAAGAATTCTTAATCTGCCAAGATGCCAGGCAGGGCTCAAAAGAACTATCAGACGCACTCATAAAAGGAATCACCGACCAAGGAGCAAATGCGACTTATTGTGGATTAACAACCACCCCAATGTTCTACTATTTAAAATACAAAAAAGGCTTTGATGCAGGAGTAATGATTACCGCAAGTCACCTTCCAAGTGGATTCAATGGTCTCAAAGCTATGAAGTCAGGAAGAACATTCATGGGTTACGACTCAGGGTACAAAGAGATTGAAGAGCTGATAAATTCAGGAGAGCTCAAAAGAACACCGCTGGCTAAAAAAAAAGGAACGACAAGAAAAGAAAATTACGAAGATGAATACATAAACTTTATCACAAGCAAAATAATAGGCGATGTTTCAGGATTAAAAATAGTAGTTGATGCAAGCAACGGAATGGCAGGTCCAATTGCAAAAAAAGTTCTTGAAAAAGCAAGAGTAGACTTTGTTGGATTGAACATAAACTACAACCTTGAAAAACCTGCACACGGATTAAACCCTTTAGAGCATGACGCACAAGAGCAGATAAAGAAAAAGATAAAAGATGAAAACGCATCGCTAGGCGCAATATTTGATGCTGATGCAGACAGAGTTTTATTTGTTGATGAGAAAGGAGAATTCTTGCCAGGAGATTACACACTAGCAATACTTGTGGAAAACTTAGCCAAACCAAGGGATAAAATTGTTCATGACTTGCTCTGTGGAAGGGCTCTTAGAGAAGTCATAAAGAAAAAGAAGTGCATCCCTATAATGACTAGAGTCGGACACGTTTTTTTGAAAAAATCAATGGTTGACAATGATGCAAGATTTGGAGCAGAAGCATCTGGACACATGTATTTTCAAGAAGCAGGAGGTGCAGAATCAACAATTCTATGCATGCTGCACATGATAACAATTCTTAAAAAACAAAACAAGCCTCTCTCCGAGCTGGTCAAACCATTAAAAGAATCATGGATTAAAAGTGAAGAGTTAAACTACGAGTTTGAATCAAATGAATTAAAAGATAAAAAGATTGAAGAAGTCACAAAAGCGTTTAGTAATGCAAAACAGTCAAAAATGGACGGAGTAACAGTAGAGTATGATGACAAATGGTTCAACGTTCGAAAAAGCAACACAGAGTCAGTTATAAGACTCAGAATTGAAGCCAAAACACCAATAATATTGAGAGATATTATGAAGAAAATTGAAGGTATTCTAAAAAAATAATCTTATCAAAACCTTTATAAATCCACTAGCAATTCTTGAAGCTGAAAGAGAAAAAAGAGCGAGGTTCACATCGAACATGAATTTGAAGTTCGAGATTTCTCAAAAAAAAATGGTTAAGTTAAAACCAATATTACCAAGTTTGAAAGAAAAGAAGAGATATTTGGTCTATGAAGTTATAAGTGAAAATGAAAAAGATTCAAATAAAGACAGGTCTAGCGAAATACTTAAGAAAGTCACAAACTTTCTTGGAGTGTTTGAGTCTGCAAAGGCAGGGATTCAAAGTGTTGAGTATAACAAAAAAAAGCAGAGGGGTGTACTAAGAGTGTCAACAAAACAGTTGGATAAGCTAAGAACGAGTTTAGCAATGGTCAACCAGCTAAATGATGAAGAAGTAATGATTCGCACAATCGGTGTGAGTGGAATACTAAAGAAAGCAAGAACAAAATACGTTGCAGGGTGAGGTAAAACAAGATGGAACCAATTCAGCATCAAATGATGGGATATGACAGGGCAATAACGATGTTTAGCCCTGACGGAAGATTATTACAAGTAGAATATGCAAAAAAAACTGTCAAACTTGGAAACACAGCCATTGGAATGGTCTGCAAAGACGGAGTACTGCTAGTCTCAGACAAAAGAATAGTTGACAGACTCGTAGTGCTTGATGCAATAGAAAAAATTTTTCAAATAGACGACCACATAATGGCGACTGCATCTGGAATAATATCTGACGCGAGAGTATTAGTTGAAAGGGCGCAGTTAAGAGCACAGCAGCACAGAGTAACATATGACACCCCAATAGACGTCTTAAGCATCATAAAAGATTTGTGCAATCTAAAACAGATGTGTACACAATCAGGGGGACTAAGACCTTTTGGTGTATCACTCCTAATAGCAGGAATTAAGAACGGTACAGGAGAACTTTACGAGACAGACCCAACAGGCATATACAACCAATACTTAGCAACTGGGATAGGCGAAGGAGAATCTGAAATTAAAGAGATTCTCTACAAGGAATACAAAGAAAACATGACATTAGAGGAAGGATTAAAAGTTTGCGTCAACGCACTAAAAAAATTCCTAAACACTGAGTTTAATGAAAAAAGGATAGATGCTTCATTCATAACAATAAAAGACAAGAAGATGGAGAAAGTTTCAAGAGAACAAATAAAGAAAGTCTTGAAATAACAAAAATTCGACGATAGTCGGCTATCCCCGACCTAAAGGTCAGGGTATTACGCTCGACTATCTTAAAAGTCGAATTTTTGGGATTAAAAATCTCAACCTGAAGGTCGGGGTATTAAACCCCAACAAAATCTCTGT
>JAHJQL010000092.1 GCA_018819065.1 Nanobdellota archaeon
AAAGATTTCTACGAGCCAAAAAAAGAATACTAACTATTAGCAATTCAGCTAACCTCGACATGAATATCGAGGTACTCAGAATTCAAAGAATTCTGGTACCAAAAAAGTACTTTTTTGTGTATTCTTTTTTTGTAATAAAAAAGTGTTGCCAATCGGCATATTTAAATAATAACATTATTTAAATTATAATATGCTCAAAATAAAAGATGCTATAATAACTTTTTTAATATTTTTAATGATTATGCAATCGGTTTCTGCAATATCAAACGTTCAACATTCAGTCCATGGAAATAAAGTTACTTTAACTTATCAAGGAACACCCCCATTCATGATTAACATAAGACCAGATAAAAATATAGGGCAAATAGGAGGATATATCTGGGCAAAAACTTATGCTAATTCTGTTATGTATGATATGAGTTTTGCTATAAATCCTTCCAAAAAGTTTTATTATGGAGTAAAAGATGATGTTTGGAGCCAGACAAATATTTTTTACATGGAGTCATATACTAATACAACAAACACATGTAAAAAGATTTTTGGAAACAGCAACTCGTACGAAACTATGAATATATTCTTTGTCGGAGTCAATTATGATGCTGATCAAATTGTTACAGCCAATCTTGACCTAAATAATTGGTCTATCAATCTTCAGAACGATGTGAATAGATTCTTATTTAATCCTGATGAACAAATAGGATATGGCCTATTGACTATCGAGCCCTTTGCATCAAAATCGAATAAGATTAATGTATATATGATTACAACTCCTTATAAATGCCTACCATGCACTTATTCAGACTATTCAAATATAACCAAACTCGTAAGTAAAAACTGTGAAGCAGTTTATAAGGAAAATCTTGATAAAATTGTTCCCATTCTTGGATATCTTAATCATGGCGGCACTTCGATAAGCCAAGCAAGCGTACTCAGGGATATGAGTGGAGGAGGGAATAATCATTGGTCAACTGTTTTCACATTTGTTCATGAATTCGGACATGATTTAGGACTGTTTGATAATTATGGCGCAGCATATAATGATAATGCCGGCGGTATAACAAAGCCTTATACTCCTGTTGCACAAACTGATGCAGGACCTAATTGCGATCCAACTCCTGGATGCCCTAAATGGTGCAATGGAACTATAAAAATCCCTTCAAACCAACAAACACTAATTCCTAGCTTTCAGGAATGTACAACATATCAAACAAAATCAGATTGTCAAGCGCATGAGACAAATCCTCAGAATACCATATATTGCGTATGGGTTGGAGATATTGCACCAGGCTATGTGGATCCTTATTTTAATGCATCATGCGTACAACTTATTGCTGGACCAAACAAATTCAAAGATATTGGTGTTGACTGCATCGGTGATGACGGCTGTTATTGGGGATGTTTTTCTAATGGGGGAGGCGCAGGATACAGGCCTCGAAATCAAGATCAACTGACCGACCAGCGTGTAGACTCTAACAATAAAAAGCACCATTATTCTTTTGTTGCAGAAAGATATGTTGAGAATATTTTTGACTGCTGTTTTAATTCTGACATCAATAATTACAATTATACAAAATGCGAAAACTTCTCCAAAACACGATCTTTAAGATCATACTTATACATAAATTGTAACGAACCATTGCAAAATACATAATGTATTATCTTAAAAAATGTTTAATTTCTGCACCAATTCGTTTTATTTTTTTTAATTTCTTCAACATTAAGAAATTTTAATTCAATCTCGTCCATAACTATTTTTAGACTGGTTTTTATATAAATTTTTTCTTTTTGCGTTATGACAAATTATTGGGCTAACACCGCTACTAATATTTGATTGGTTCAGCCGTTAATTATATATATTCATTAAAACCATTCTCTTCGTATGGATGTCAAAGATGTAATCGAACGAAGAAAAAGCATACGTAAATATCAGAATAAACAAGTTTCTGAAGAGATTATTAACGAACTTTTAGATGCTGCACGAAGAGCTCCATCGGCAAAAAACACTCAGTCTCACAAATATTATGTTGTTAAAGATAAGGAAATGATAGATAAGTTAAAAGAACATGGTGTGTTCAAACAGTCATTTGTTTATGATGCTCCTTTAATCATTGTTTGCTGTGCAAATCCAAAACTTTATCCGTCAAGCGTTGATGTTGATGACACTCCTCAAAATTATGCTTTAACAGATCTGTCAATCGCATCTTCTTTCATGGTCTTAAGAGCTGAAGAGTTAGGTCTTGGCAGCGTATTTATAGCATCGGTATACCGTGAGAAAATCAGAGAGGTTCTAAACATCCAAGAAGAATACATCATTCCTTTCGTATTATCAATCGGATATCCTGCAGAAGAACCAAATCCAAAAACTAGAAAAAAATTAAGTGAGATAATATTCTAAAAAGACTTGTAGACTAAATGATTATGATTTTGTTATACCCCTAATTACCTTTTAGTATTATTTTTTAAGAATTTAAGTTTAAAAAGATTATTAGTTAGAATTATTTATTCTGTCTCTTTCTCTTTTCTTTTTTCATTCTCTTACGTTGCCACTTCCAACGCATCTGACCTTTCTTTTTCCAACGTCTGGAACTCCTCTTCATTCTTCAACTGCTTCACGGTTGTTTTCCGCTAATTTGACCTCCGTTATGTTTGTTTTGGAAACTGAGGCTATTTATAAAACTTGTCTTACAAGTTAGTGAATTGTTTTTTAAAAACAAAGAAACTCATAGTTTTATCAAAAAAATATTTATATCATTAAGGGTTATGTTTTTTTATGAAGAAGTTTTTTTCTTTGCTTCCAAAGAAGGACAGAGTTCTTTTGTACATTTCTTGGGTTGTAAAGATAGCGATTCTCTTAGTGTTTATAGGTGCTATAGTACAAGGTCAGTTGCTCGTTGTATTTCTCTCCGGATTAGTGCTTATCATATCATTCTTACCTTCTATGATTAACCATACTTTCAAGATAGTTCTGCCGCCTGAATTTGAGACTGTGTTTGCATTGTTTCTTTACGCATCTTTTGTCCTTGGAGAGTTAAAGGATTATTATTTTAAGTATCCTTGGTGGGACCTAATGCTTCATAGCCTCTCAGCGATAATGATTGGACTTGTGGGTTTCATAATCGTCTATTCTTTTTACTACACTCACAAAGTTGTCTTCTCACCTATTTTCGCGTCTGTTTTCAGCCTGTCATTTGCATTAGCCATAGGTGTTTTATGGGAAATATTCGAGTTTACAATAGATTCAAACTTTGGAACTAGCATGCAAAAGTCAGGCCTTGTTGATACTATGTGGGATTTGATTGTTGATTTCTTTGGTGCACTTATAATCTCAGTCAGCGGGTATTTTTATCTCAAAGGAGGGGACTCTTTTTTGATGGAGAAATTTGTCAAGAAGTTCATAAGAATCAACGAGCAGAACTTAAAAGCAAAAAATAATAATAAAATAATCTAATTTGAGGAATCAATTAATCGTATCTACAAAAGTTTTTATCTTGTTTTGATAATCAACTGTTTTTAATTCTCTCTCTGTCAGGGTAAGCGTTGCAAGTGGTTTTTTGCTTAGTCCTTCCATCTGTCTAAATGTTCTTTTGTCTCCGGAGCCACCCATCGTGCAGAAGAATGCAACTTTTTTTAGGTTTTTGTTCTTAGAAAGATAAGTCCTTACAGGGCTTGATAGACCCGCCCACACAGGTGTTCCTATAATTACTAGATCGTACTTTGAAGAATTGTATTTAGTTTTTTTAATAACTGTGAGTTTCTTGAAAGTAGATTCATAACCAGCTCTTATATAACCAAAGAAACCTTCTCTGTTTCTTGTATCAATTATTTCTTCAATGTCACATTTAAGCATTTTAGAAATAATATTTGCAACTAACTTAGTGTTATTGGTTCTTGAGTAGAATACAACTATTGTTTTCATGGTATTTATCACTTTTTACCACCACTTTTTTAGATGATATATGTTCCTAATTCTTTTTTGAAGGTTTCTATCTCTTCTACTGGTGTTGGGTCTGTTTTATATCTTAGTGCCAGGTAGTATGATGTCCAGTCGCCAATGTATATTGCTGAGAACAGTTTTGTTAGCAGTGTGTCTCCTTTCATAGCAATGTCTGTTACGTCTATTAGTTTTTTTCTCAGATGGTCTTTTGTTATGTCCATCCGCTTAGTTATCCTGTGCATGTCAAGGTCGCTTCTTAACATTATGCAGTGAAATTTTGCATTTAGGTTCATGGTTCCTGCCATCTCGTTATGGTTTAATTCTGAGAATACGTTGTAAAAGGCCATTATTTTGCTGTTCTCGTTAAACTGTGTTTTCCACCGATAAGCAACAGACGATAGTATTTCTGAAGAGTAAATTAAAGGTATTTTGTCGACGAGTTTCTCCGATAGCTCGAGTCCTTTCTCTTGAAAAACTTTTTTCTCAAGGTTCTGGACAAGCCTGTCGACTTCGCTACTTTTATCAGGCATTATTCTGAGGTTTTCCATCAGTTTTAGCATTGGAAAAAATGAGTATGCAAGAGCTGCTCTTGGCTGCATGCCTTTTTGAATATTTATTATTGGCGTCCTGTTGGTCTTTGACATATCAGCCATCTTGCCGCCTGAAGTTATTATTACTATCTTGCAAAACTTTCTAATAGCATCCTTGTAGGCTGAAAGTGTTTCTTCTGTGTTTCCAGAGTAGCTGCTCACAATTACTAGTGTTTCCTTATCGCAGTGTTCTGGCAATTTATAGCTCCTGTTGATAATAACTGGTATATCTGAGACTTCACGAAGATAAGTTTTTAGTACGTCAGCAGCAATTGCGCTTCCTCCCATACCTGTTATGACTATCTTATTTATCTCACCTTCAAAATTAACTTCTCCACCTAGCTTGTAGGCTTGACGTATCTGGTTTGGGAAGCCTTGCAGCACACCTTTCATATCTGATTTGTCATACTTGTAGAAATCATCTGGAAAGGTTAGCCCTTCTTTATTTTCTGGATTTGCACTCATAAAACCACCCTATCATTTTAATACTGCTGAGTTTATATAGTTTGTGAAATTCACCTGTTAGCGTTGCATGGCTTGAGAAATAGATAACAAAAATTCGACGATAGTCGGCTATCCCCAACCTGAAGGTTGGGGTATTACGCTCGACTATCTTAAAAGTTGAATTTTTGGAACACAGCAACAAAGTTGCTGGTTCGAGAAATGCAAAAACATTTCTCTGAATTAAAAATCTCGACTAAAGGTTGGGGTACAGAGAAATGGAACATTTCTAGTACCAGAAATCACAAATGATTTCTGAGTATTAAACCCAAACAAAATCTCTATCGAGATTTTTAATAAAAATAGATTTTTATACCTGGCAGTTTTCATCTTTTTTTGTGAAAAAAGTTTTTATAAAGACTTATGGCTGCGCCCATAACCAAGCAGATTCAGAATCCATGACCGGTCAGCTAGTTCAAGAAGGATTCAAAATTGTTGAGGACATAAGAAAAGCTGATGTTGTAATCATAAATACTTGCACTGTGAAAGATCCTGCTGAGAAAAAGTTTTTTTCTGAACTTTCAAAAATAAAAAAACCAGTCGTTGTTGCCGGCTGCATTCCACAGGCAGACAGAAGAAATGTTGTTTTGAAGGATTATTCTCTTATTGGCATTAAACAGATAGACAAGATTTGTGAAGTTGTGAGCCAAACCCTTGAAGGAAACATAGTGCATCTGCTAGATAATAATGGTATAGGTGCAGGACTTGACCTGCCTAGGATTAGAAGAAACACTATTATTGAAATTATACCTATTTCAAATGGTTGTCTTGGATACTGCAGTTTCTGCAAGACTAAGTTTGCCAGAGGAGAACTTGCATCTTTTAAGGAAGAAGATATTATAAAAAGAGCGAGGGATGCATTAAATGAAGGTGTTAAAGAGATTTGGCTTACATCTGAAGATACAGGTGCATATGGGCTTGATATAGGAACATCTCTTCCAAAGCTTTTGAAGAGTATACTGCTCACACCTAAGGATTTCAAGATTAGGATTGGAATGATTAATCCTGAGCACGTGAAGAATTATTGTGATGAGCTAATCCAGATTTATAAGGATCCTCGAGTCTTTAAGTTTTTGCACATCCCTGTGCAGTCTGGAAATGACAGGATTTTAAGGCTAATGAAAAGATTATACACTATAAAAGAGTTCAAGAACACTGTTAAAAAAATAAAAGAAGGAGTTCCTAAAATAACAATATCCACAGACATCATCTGTGGTTTTCCAAGTGAGACTGATGAGGAGTTTGAAGATACTTTAAATCTTGTCAGAGAGTTAAAGTTCCCAGTTATAAATATTTCAAAGTTTTATGCTAGGCGTGGAACAATTGCTGCAAAGATGAAGCCTCTTAATAGTATGACTGTCAAAGAGCGCTCCAAGGTTTTAAGCATCTTATTCACAAAAGTCTCCGAACATAAAAAATGGGTTGGATGGAGAGGTACTGTTTTGATTAATGAACGCGGAAAAAATGGAACTTTTATTGGAAGAAATGACTTTTACAAGCCAGTAATTGTTAAGGGAAAAAATATTCTTGGGAAAAAACTAGACGTTGAAGTGGTGCGTTCAAACAGGGATTATCTTGAGGGAAAAAATCAAAAAGATTTCTACGAGCCAAAAAAAGAATACTAACTATTAGCAATTCAGCTAACCTCGACATGAATATCGAGGTACTCAGAATTCAAAGAATTCTGGTACCAAAAAAGTACTTTTTTGTGTATTCTTTTTTTGTA
>JAHJQL010000093.1 GCA_018819065.1 Nanobdellota archaeon
CTGGAGTGCAGGTGGATGCGCAGTAACAGTTGGTTACAGCGAGTTCACAACGACTTGGAACTATATAGAAAATCAAGAACAACATCACACAACAGCCTAGAAAGATACCGCCACCTTTAGGTGGTGGAGTAGGTCATTTATTTAAACAGTTTGTTTTTCTTTTTCTAAAATGTTATCAAAGTCTTTTAAAACCAACTTGTTGCTTAGCTTGTTTGTTGGCTGTTTGATTCTTGCAAACATACTTGGAACTAAGATAACGACTCTTTTTGGAATCAGGGTTTCTGTAGGAATATTCTTCGTTCCAGTATTATTCTTGGTTACAGACATAATTGCTGATGTTTATGGTAAGAAGAAAGCTCAGGAGTTTGTTGTCATGGGTTTGATTGTTATGGTGATAACTTTAGTCATGACTTTCTTTGCTATAATTCTTCCTCCTAATCCTACTTGGGGCAATCAAGCAGCTTTTGAGTTAATCTTTGGAGCTTCTCTGAGGATGATTATTGCAAGCATAATCGCATTTATGCTCAGCCAATTTCATGATGTGTGGGCTTTTGACTTTTTGAAGAAGAAGACTAAGGGAAAGCATTTGTGGCTTAGAAACAACCTTTCAACGATTGTCAGCCAGGCGATTGACACAACTATCTTCATGTTTATTGCGTTCTATCACATCACGCCAAAATTCGACGTGCCTTTCATTATCAGCCTAATAATTCCTTACTGGCTGTTCAAGGTTGCTTTTTCTATCCTTGATACTCCTCTTTGCTACTTGGGTGTTAAGTGGCTTAAGAAAAACTAAAACATTTCTTTTACTTTTTAGTTGTTAAGATTTATCTGAGTTTGGGTGAGGCTAGTAGTTGCCGTGCTCGTTTCGTGGGCTATTTAATTGGCTTACGAAACGGCACTTCTTTTATTCTTTGAATGTTTTTGTATTACGTTTTCCGAGCTATTCTAATTAGTTTTCCGAGCCTTTTCTTTATTAGGAGGTGATACAATGGTACGACAACTACCTATAATTGAACGGAATGGTAAGCGTTATTTCAAAGATGATCGGCTACGGCAGATTAGAAACGTGGAGAATCCGTATGATTTTGTTGAATTTGATGAAATGGATACGGATGGGGGCGAATAAAATGGATGAATATATCGTTCGATATCGTAAGGCAGTAAAGAATGCAAAAAATAACAAAGAACTCACTGAAATCTTAGATAAATTGTGCAGTGATGGCTTTGAAGACGGAGCAAATAACTCCGATTAATTTTTTTTATCGATTTTCGTATTACATAATCTGAGTTTATGATTTCTTTCTTGACGACCTTTTAGTATTTCATGGAGTTAAACAAAATTTACTGCATAGATTGTTTAGAATTTCTTAAGACTATCCCTGATGAAAGTGTAGACTTGGTCGTTACAGATCCCCCGTATAACATTTCTCAAAAAAATAATGTAACTTTTGATGGTAGAATTATTAAGAAAAATTTTGGTGATTGGGATTTTAAAGCGAATTTTATTGGTTGTGAACTAAATTCTAAATATGTTAAATGGGCTAATAGTAGACTTTTAATGAATATTGTGTGTTTCTAAATATTAAAAAATATTGTCCCAGCACTTTAACTTGGCTATTCCGACCAGACGCCCATTGTTGTTGTCAAGATTATTGTTGCCATTAGCATCCGAGCTGTAGTTGTTGAGTCTGTTCGACAACCAAAGCATCCACGATTAGCCCTTTTACCTAATAGTTTTCACTGCCACTTCATTTCTGTTGTAGCTGTATTTTATAGCACTTCTGCAAAAAAGTACCTTAGTAAAAGAGCGTGTAGTCCAGCTACTCCGAACGCACAATACTTGCAGGTATCACGCATAAGCTGGGACAAAAATGGAGAATAAAGAAGTAATATAAAAAATTAATGAAAAAAATTAAAATTAGTTCTTGTATAAAGGAGAAAGTTCCTTACGCAAGGACTCTGCATTAACAGGTGCAATATACTTTAAACTTGCCTTCATGACTTGCTCTAGTGACGGAGTCACTATTTTTTCGGCACCGTGCGCCTCCGGCGCTACCCCGACAAGACGCCCATCGTTGTAGTCAACGTTGTAGTTGCCATTGCCACTGCCGTTGTTGTTGAGCCTGCCAAGCAACCAAAGCCTCATATTTGGGACTTCTCTAAAAGAGGATAAATATACACCCATGTTTTTATCATAGCCCTGTGTTTCTTTTGCTTTTTTGAAAACTTGATGTGCATACTCTTTTAATAATACTTTATCTCCCCGTGCAAGTGCCATCCAAAAAGGGTGTTCATTAACATCAGATTCTCTTAATGACTCATTAAATTTGTATTTTGCAATATCTTTTGAAGTAAATTCGGGTCCCTGTATCTTCTCAAATGCATCATCATCAGCAAGTACTAGTGCTCCTGATTTCAATTTACTTTCAGGATTTAAGGATCTCATTGTTGGAGAATCATATTCTATCTTAATATTTCCTGAGCGATCATATGCAATGCCATCTCCCGTGTCAAAATAATTCATCCACCATGCGTCCTTGACTTCGGGTGTTGATCCTAAGACGTCAAGTCTTCGTTGCATGACTTGTGCCATTGATAAAGGACTGAATCCTTGTTCAATAAGTTCAGGCATTTTATCGATATTTCTACCATAAAATTCTTTGTATACTTTTCTTGGTTCATTAAGTTCTAAAGCCATTGTAATAACCTCCTCTTAAAATACATTTTTAATAAGATAGTGCATAGTATTTATAAACTTTTTGTTTTCTTAACTACTTAATAGTAGTATTTTTAAATAGTCTTGTTTTTTGATTCAAAAAACAAGGTGTAGAAAGGTACATAAATGGATAACTTATATGCTCAACTTTATTCTTACGAGAATCTTGAATTAGCATATGATCGAGTAAGAAAACATAAAACCACTAAACCTTACGTAATGGAGTTTGAATCTGAATTTAAAGACAATCTCTTAAAATTACAATACGAGCTTAAAACAGAAACTTATGTTCCAAAACCACTTGAAACATTTATTCTTAGAGACCCAAAAACTAGAAAAATAAGTAAGTCAGATTTTAGAGACAGAATTATTCATCACGCAATTTGCAACATAATAGAACCAATATTTGATAAAACATTCATTTATGATAGTTATGCCAACAGATTAAGAAAAGGAACTTTAGGCGCAATAAAAAGATTTGATTACTTCAAAAGAAAAGTCTCCAAAAACAACACCAAAAACAGCTATTTTCTAAAAGCAGACATCAAACACTACTTTGATACCGTAGACCATAAAATATTATTATCTACAATCAAAAAAAGAATAAAAAACAAAAATTTGCTATTACTAATCGAAAAAATACTTCAGAACCATAAAACCGCTAAAAAAGGAAAAGGGATGCCACTCGGAAATCTTACAAGTCAACTCTTTGCCAACATTTATCTTAATAAACTTGACCAATACGTAAAACATATTCTAAAAATTAAATACTACATTAGATACGTTGACGATTTTATAATACTTGAAAATTCCATCAATAAATTACAATACTACAAACAACAAATTGATACATTTCTTAAAGAGATACTATTACTTGAACTTCATCCCGATAAATCAAAAATATTACAGTTGGAAAATGGTGCTAATTTCTTAGGATTCAGAATATTCTATAATCACAAACTAATCAGAAAGAAAAATCTCAAAAAATTTGAAAGAAACTTTAAACAACTAAAAAAAGATTATGACTTAGAAATAGTTGACCGAGAAAAAGTCATAGAAAGATTCGAAGGATGGATAGAATACACTAGACACGCAGACACCTATAAATATCGAAGACACCTCACAAGACAATTAAACAATCTCTTCCCAATAATACCTCCGATTAAAGATACAAAAATAAAAAAACACGAAAACAACATAAAAAAAGCAGAATCAGTAAATGTAGAATTCAGTCAACAAAAAACAAAACAATTATTTTTCAAAGGAAAAACAATCAAACAAATAGCAGAACAAAGAGAATTAAAAGAATCAACAATCTACGAACATCTAACAAAATTAATCCTATACAATCAACTAAACGTATGGAATATACTGCCGAAGGAAAAAATCAGCAAGATACAACAACACATTAATTCCGAAAACGATATCTTGAAAAATATTAAACAAAAAATAAGTGATAATTCTATCAGTTATAATGAGATAAATTTAGTGCTAGCACAAGTTAAAACGAGAAATAAAAAGAAGAATATCTTATTTCATTGTAACTGGTATCAGAAAAACCATTGCCAAAGAAAATGTCATCTTAATCCACAACAACGAGAAACATGTAAAAAAAAGTTTAATCAATTCATAAGCCAAAATCCATTATTAGAAATGAAGAAAAATGAATTCTTAGAACTATTCAATAATCACATGCTTATTTGCACACTACCAATAAAACAGAAATTAAAATATATATCATGGCAAGAAATCAAAGAAAACTCACAGTATCTTAAAAATTAATATGCGATATTAATTCAGACCACTACTCCAAATAAAAATAGTAATACAAACTCCGAGATAATCCTATTACTGATGAGAGCCTTTATTATTGTATGGAAGAACAAGAATATTTGCTCAAAGAAAAAAACGACTTCTCAAAAAATATAATTGTAATACAATACAAGAAGTTATACAACTACTTCAAACAATTCTTAGCGGAAAAATCAATATAAAATAAGATAGACCCCAAGAGCGAGCATTAACACTCGTCCGATGGGCGGGACTACTATAAATTTTATTTAAATATTAAAACTAGGGTTTATCTTTTTTGATTTTCTTTCTTTTAATACTGTCATCACTTCTCCAACTAAGAATATTGATCCTGTGATTAATATCAAATCATTTTTCCCTGCATTTCTTTCTGCAGTTTTTATCGCTTCTTTTAAGTTGTGCGTTACTATCGAATTTTGCAGGTGCTTTGCTATCTCTTCAGGGTTTCTTGCACTTGTCATGTTTGCTTTTGTGACTATGATTCTTCCTTTTAGTTTATCCACTTCTCTACACATCGCTTTTACGTCTGCTCTCTTCATCATGCCAAATATGATTATCAGTTTTTCGTAGTTTAGCTTGCCAAGTGATTTTGAAAGTGCTTTTACCCCGTCTGGGTTATGTGCACAGTCTAATAAAATGTTTTCTTTTACAAACTCAAATCTTCCAGGCCAGTAATACTTCTTCATCCCTTCTTTTATCGCTTCTTTGCCAACACCTAATTCTCTTAGTGCTGTTATTGCTGTTAGCTTGTTTTCTTCTTGATAAGTTGCGTCTTTTGTCGTTTTCACAATAATTATCTTGGAGTTTTTTTTCTTTGCAGCGTTTCTTATGACTTTTAGAGCTGTTCCTTTTGCACTTGTCACAACAGGAACTTTGTTTTTTATTATCCCGGCTTTTTCATAAGCTATTTCTCTTATCGTTTCTCCAAGTGTTTCTTTGTGGTCTTTGCCTATGCTTGTTATTATTGAGATTATCGGCTTGGTGGTGTTTGTCGCATCAAGTCTTCCACCCATCCCTGTTTCTAGCACAACGTAGTCTGGATTTTTTTCTTTGAAGTATAAAATTGCGATTGTTGTTATCATCTCAAAGAATGTTAGTTCTGACTTATTTTTTTTACACACATTCTTCACATAATTTGTTAGTCTGTTA
This sequence comes from Nanobdellota archaeon, assembly GCA_018819065.1. Taxonomy (GTDB): domain Archaea; phylum Nanobdellota; class Nanobdellia; order Woesearchaeales. Next base: position 5,681 of record JAHJQL010000093.1, read on the forward strand.
ACATCTTTGTTTGATATGAGCTGGTTATTTATCCTGATTCGCTCATTGAACTTTGTTAGGTGTGGTGATGTAAACATTCCAACATTGTATCCTGCTTGCATCAGGCTTGATTGTATCATTGAGCATACAGATCCTTTTCCATTTGTTCCTGCTACATGGATTACTTTTAAGTCTTTTTGAGGGTTACCAACTGTTTTTAAGAAAGCTTTGATATTTTTCAAATTAAATTTATTATTGTGTCGTTCCAACTTGTAAATGTAGTTTTCTGACCAGTTTGAGATGTTGGGCATTTCTTTTTATAGAATTAGTTTTTTTATAAAATTAATGGTTAGTTTATTACTTGTATATTGATTCTTGGTAGTTTTTTTTGAAGGTATTCTTTAAGGTTTTCTAGAAATTGCTGTGTTGGGCTGTTGATGTCTTTCATCTTCTTGTCAATTGTGGTGCTGTTTTTGAATGATTGGAGTTCCCAAACACTGTTTATGCCTTCTATTTCTTCTCCTATTTTTAGCAAGTCTTCTTTTCGAAACACCAATCCTGGAACTATTGTTGTTCTAAATATTATTTCTACTTTCTCATCGTATGCTTTGAGTATTTCAAGCGTTTGCTTTGTCTCTTTTATTATCTCTTGTGCTGGTTTGAAGAATGTTGCTGACTTTGTTGTCTTCTCAAATAACTCGTTGAATGGAGCTTTTACATCCATTATCACTACGTCGAGCAGTTCTTTTTTAAGCATTGTTTCTATAACTTCTGGCTTTGAGCCGTTTGTATCTATCACTTTTTTTAGGTTTAGCTCTTTTGCTTTTAATAATATCTCAAGCGCTGCTTGTTTTTGAAAGCATGGCTCTCCGCCTGTTAGAAATATACCATTTACAATCCCTACGGTTTCAACCAAGTTTTTCTTAATCTCTTTTAAGTCTTTTTCGTGCTCTAACTTGGTTTCAAGCAATTCTGGAGTGTTGCAGTAGGGGCATTTGAAGTCGCATCCTGAAAAGTATATTTTTGTGTACAACTTTTCGGAGAAATCAACGCTTCCAGCTACCACTACGTCTGCTATGAATGCTTGCATGGATTAAAGAGTATTTTTGAAACGTTTTAAATTTAACTTTTTTTAAGAATTAAAGTTCGGACGATATGGCTTTGTATGACTGAGAATTTATTGTTGTTGCTTCTGTAATTTAGGTGTGGTTATTTGAATCCTTCAAGTCCTATTTTAAGAAGTATTTCTTTTATTTCTTGAATTATCCGTTGTTGATTTTTTTTATCTGACATTCTTACAAACCTTAGAAGTATATCTGTTAATTCTTCCTCTGTGAAAAATTTTAGTTTATATCCGTCTGCTAAAAAATAGAATCTAAAATTTTTGTATTTTAGTTCTTTTATTACAATTCCTCCAATGTTGCCTACATATTTGCCTTTTTTAGGATTATTTTCAAGGGTGTAGATTAGATCGAAAATTTTGTGACCTTCTTGTTTGAATTTTTTTTCTATATAATTATAGAGACTTTCAACAATTTCTATCTTGGCCATTTTCTTGATAGTCTCTTCCTGGCTTCATCTAGAGTTATTGTGTTTTCTGAGGACATTAGAAATTGGCGTAACTGTTCCTTAACGGCCATAGAATACATCCTTTTAATGATATCTTCATAAGTATCTTTTTTTGATCCAAAAGTTCCGATAAGTTCCTTTGTTTCTTTGCTAATTTGTATTGTTGAATTCATTCTATAGCTAGTATAGTCACTATAGTATATAATTCTTTCGTTTTTTTAAGAGTTATTTCCATCACCGATTGGATGAACTGCTGGACGGAGCTATCCGTAACTATATGATATCTGTGGGCTATCAAAAATAGTTTACAAAGGCTTAAATATGCTTTAAGCTTGTTGAGTGCAGGAATTTTCTGTTTTTGGATATTATCATTTGAAGAAAAAAGCCCGCGTTTGATGTATGTTCTCCAAGATAGACTTATTATATTATTATCAGGCAAAGTTTATTCTTCTTCTTCAGTTTCAAAGAATTTGTTTAGGTTTTTGCTTGATACTTTTGCTTTGTAGCTGATTGCTGCCATCAATTATTTATATAATTATCATCCTTTATAAATTTAATTAACCTTTAAAGTGTTATAATTAAAACCTCTTTTTACAAAGGTATATTTTGAAAGTATACTTTGTTATAAACAACATTTAAAAATGATAAGAGGATAATTTTGTTTTGTTGTTTCTGAATTGTGATGACTTTATTTTTCCTATTTTTTATCTATTAAATATGGTTTTGTTGTTAGGCAAAAGACATATTCTTTTAGTAACATTAAAATAGTTGTTGCTAATATATTAGGTTAATGATTCCTAATTGGAAAAACCGACTTCATGAAATTATTTTTGAGGCGGATACTACTGAAGGGAAAGCTTTTGACGTTACACTTATTTTTTTTATCTGCATAAGTGTGTTTGTTGTTATCCTTGATAGTGTTAACTCCATACAAGTACAACATGGTACATTGCTTAGAAGTATTGAATGGTTTTTCACAATTATATTTACTATTGAGTATTTATTAAGAATTGTCGCTGTAAGAAAAGTGCGTGGATATATATTTAGTTTTTTTGGAATTGTTGATATTATATCAATTCTACCAAGTTATCTGGGTATCTTGTTTGGTGGAATGCAAACTTTGCTTATCTTTAGAGTTTTGAGGCTTCTTCGTTTCTTTAGAGTTTTTAAGATGGCTCGATATGTGAGTGAATCTGCTCATTTGATGAAGGCATTGAAGGCTAGTATGCGAAAAATTACAATTTTTATTTTTGTAATTATAACTATAGACCTTATAATGGGTGCTTTGATGTATATTGTTGAGGGACCATCCAGTGGATTTACAAATATTCCTACAAGTATGTATTGGGCGATAGTTACTATGACAACGGTTGGGTTTGGAGATATAGTGCCTGTTACTGTATTTGGGAAAATTCTTGCAAGTGCACTTATGATACTGGGATATGGTATTATTGCTGTTCCTACAGGTATTGTGACTGTAGAACTTGCGAGGCACAAGGATGTAACTACACAAGCTTGTCCTGTTTGCATAGTTGAAGGACATGACGTTGACGCAAAGTATTGCAAGAAATGCGGCTCAAAACTTTGAAGTTTTATTCTTTAATTGTCTCTGTTTAGTCCCATAACTGATTGTCTGAACTCTTTTAGAATTGTTCCTGTGTGTGCGTCTATTTTTATGTTTATTATATGGAGTGTCTGTGTGACTAGTGTTAAGTTGTACATCTCTGTTTCTAAGTTTTGAACTATGACTATTGTCTTGTTTATTGTTTCGTATGAATATTTTTCAGATACTAGCTTTTCAGCAATGTTTAAGGCTTCTTCTAATGTTAGCTTGATTTTTTTTAGATTGAGGGGTTTTACTTTGTGCTCTGGTTTCTTAAACACTTCTTCTTCTGGAAATCTGCTGATGTTTTTTCCTACTTCGAAAACTACAACTTTGTCAGTTTCTTTTCCGTAGTAGCCTATCTGCCAGTTTTGTTGTATTTTATCAATTATTGTGAATGCGTGTGCTAGGTAGTGATTCTTGTTTTCTTTAATGAATTCTTTAAACTCTTTTGATTCTTCTAATTTCTTTATTGCTGTTTTAAGGAGCATAATTAAGGAATTGTTTGTTATTATTTATAAAATTATGGAATCTTCATTTTTACTTACATTGTAAGTATTGTTTGTTGAATGTGGTTGAAAAGAGGCTTGTTTTCTTAAACTAGTTTTTACTTACATTGTAAGTATTGTTTGTTAAAAACAATTAAAAACAAGTCTTATTTTCTTATATTAATGGATAAGAACTACAAGGCTCTTTTGGAAAAGCAGCAGTACGCTTTTGCAGGAGATCACTCTGCTGTTAAAATCTGCAGTTGGACTAAGAAGTCTTTGAGAGGTGAAGGTGTATGCTACAAAGAGAAGTTTTATGGTATTAAATGTCATCGATGTCTTCAAATGTCTCCATCCGTAAACTACTGTGGTCTTGATTGCATTTTTTGCTGGCGGGAGAGGCATGATGAGCCCTACACAACTATTGATGATCCAAAACTCGTTGTTCAGAGAGGTGTTGAGGGCCAGCGTTTCCTGCTTTCAGGTTTTGGTGGAAACAAAAAAGTTGACCTGAAGAAGTTTAAAGAGTCTTTAAATCCTAAACACGTCGCTATATCATTAACTGGAGAACCCCTTACTTATCCTAAGATTAATGAATTGATAAGAGAGTATCATAAGAATGGGTTTACAACTTTTGTGGTGACAAATGGCCAGTATCCTAAAGTTATGAAGAAGATGCAGATGCCAACACAACTTTATGTTTCTCTTGATGCACCTAATGAAGAACTGCTTGCAGTAATAGACAGGCCTAAGAATAAGAAGATTGCTTGGAAGAACCTTGTTAAGACTCTGGATGTTTTGAAATCTTTGAAGGGAAAGACTCGAACAACCATCAGGATTACAATTATTAAAGGGATAAACGATTTATTTCCAGAGCAATATGCTGCTTTGTTGGAGCGTTGTGACGCGGATTTTGTTGAAGTTAAGGGTTACATGTTTGTAGGTGCTTCAAGGGAGCGGCTAGAAATTGAAAACATGCCTCTTCACAAAGAGGTAAAGGCTTTTGCAGGAGAGATTGCAAAGCATTGTGCTTATAAAATAATTGATGAGCAAGGAGCAAGCAGAGTTGTTCTCATGATGAAGAAGGATTCTCCGAATAGAATAATTAGCTTTGACTGAGTAGTGATAAAAAAATATAGATTTTTATATTCTTTTTTATTTCTCCATTTAATGAATGAGAGAAAATTCGTTTTTTTTGTCAATAATTCTTGTCTTCGTGGTAATTATAGCAATATTAAGAGTTTCTTAAACGAGAGTTTTAGCGATTCTTTTGTTATAAGGTCAAAAAGTATTGATGATACTTATAAATTATCTAAACAACTTGGTAATTCTGTTGATGGTTTTATCGCAGTTGGTGGGGATGGAACTGCAAATACAGTTCTTAACAGTATGATTCTTTCAGGTCATCATAACAAGTTATTTGGGATTTTGCCTTTTGGTTCTGGAAATGATTTTGCGAATGCAGGTCTTGGAATAAGTAACTTTGAAGGTTATATGAAGAATCATAATAAACAGGATAAAAAAAATACTCTTGGCCTAAAGTCCTTCGTAAAAACTATTTATGGAGATGATTTTTTAAAGGAGATAGATATAGGATACTTCAAGCCAGAAAGTGAGGAGAAAAGGTATTTTTTAAACATCTTAGGTCAAGGGTTTGATGCAAAGGTTGTTTTGGAATCTGACAAGTGGAAGAATGTCTGGAAGGATAAGCGGTACGAGTTGGCAACACTTGTAAACATGCTAAGCTATAGGAAGAACTTTGCTAGTAAGATAGAAGAGCTTTACATTAATGATAAACAAGTCAAAATCGAGAATGAGACTTTGATGCTCGCACTTATGAATTCGAGAGAAGCAGGAAATGGTCTGCCACTTAATCCTTATGGCAACGTGAGTGATTCTTCTTTAGAATTTTTACTGTTGGAAAAAATTGACAGGCTTGATTTCCTAAAATTATTCTTAGGGCTTTCTGCTAAAAAAACAGATCATATTCATAATAGAAATGTTTTATATCTTTACAATAGAATCTCAAAGTGTGATTTAGAGGTTAACTTGAATATTTTTGACAGATCTCAGAAGAGTCCTTTATTAAATGATATAAAAAAGGTTGAAAAAATAAATGTTAAGACAGCTCTTTCTTTACCAGTTGAGATTGATGGGGAATTTGCAGGATACCATGATAGATTTGAAGCAGGGCTTGTCAAGGATTTTAAGATAAAAGCGATTTACCAGCCTTAGATTTATTTTTGAAACTCAACATTCTTCATGCCTTTGAACTCTTCATCTCCAGTCAAGAACTTCACTTTCTCATTTTGCGCTATCACATAACCGATTGCATCGACGTATGATATCTTTGACCTTTCTTTTTTTAGTTTCATTGCTTCAAAGATTGTCTTGTCATGGATGTCTAAAGTTGATTCTTTGAACATGTAATATATATTTTCAGGCTTCTCTATCTTGTTTCTTAGCATGAAAAGGTATAGCTCTATAAGGTTAAGTTTGCTTGTGACTATATCGAATTGGTCATATTTCTCGTATTCTTTATCTCCAAGCACAAGTTTTGCAAGGGCGTATGTATCATAAAAGTAAACGCTCATTCTCCCACCCTTTTTTTATCTCGTTAATCTCTTTTTGGAAATCTATTTTTTTGTTAGTCTTTCCGATTCCAAAAACCCTGTGGAATAGCTTGTCTTTCCTCTCGATTGTTATCTTAACTTTATCGTTTATCAGCAGTTTTTCCTTGTCTGCAACTTCTTTAGGTATGATTACTCCAAGCGAATTTCCCCAGCTTCTTATTGTGCATTCAATCTCCATTTTAATCACCTTGTATAATTATATTAATGTATAATTATATTTAAATATTGTTATTATATTTGTTTTTCAATGATATTTTTTTAAGAAAACATTTAGATTTCTATTATGCTCAAAAACTTGTTTTTGGCATCCTAGAAATTTTTTAAATTTCTATGATTTCTCCTGTTGGTCCTGGATTGATAACGATTGTTTTTCCTATCTTATCTTTTTTGTTGAAGTGCTCGTGTAGGTGTCCGCATATGACTAGTGCTGGCTGGTTGTCTACTATGAATCTGGTGAAGCTTTTGTTGCCTACGTATCCTTCTGCCATTAAGTCTAGTCTTGTTCCGTGTGGCGGGCCGTGAAATACTATTATTGATTTTTTTCCTTCCATAATTCTTGGGAATTTCTTTGATATTTCTTCAAACTTCTTATCAGTTGTTGTAAATCCTCCTCCACCATATCCTATGAATACGTGAGTTCCTGTGTCGTGGTACCCTGCGTGTATGAACTCGATGTTCTTGTAGTGCTTAGTGTATATTCTTAGTATTTCTTCATCTTCATGGTTTCCGTGTATTAGAAGCACTTTTCTTGGTAGGTTGTTTAGCTTTTCAAGATGATATTCTATCTGGTGTTCAAAGATGGTAAAGTCTCCGCCGCAGACTATTATATCGACTTGCTTTGCTTTCTTTTCAATCTGTCTTAAGTCATCAGGGCTTCCGTGGTTGTCTGTGAATGCGAGTATCTTCATTATTTGAATGTATAGAAAGAATTTGTATTTAAATTTTTAGTAAAGAGCGGCTTTTTGCAAATGCGCCAATTAATTCTTTTCTTGTCAATCTTATCTCTGGTTTACTTTCAAATCTTAAAGTCCTTGCTTTTATTAATGCAGAATAATTATTATCCTTTGCAATTCTAAGATACTCTTTATCTTTATAGATATCAACGTTTAATCTTTGAGATTTGTAGGTGTCTTTTAAGATTATTCTTTTAATGTTTACTTCTTCTTTTGTTAACTTAATGGCTTTGAAAGTCTTAAAGCTTGGTAGTTCAAACTTTTCTTTTCTTACAAGGTTTGTGGAGTGCTCTATGAGTTTAGTGTTTGTTTGCTTGGCAACTATTCCAGATATCAACCTTGTTGCGTCGTGATCTGGATGGTTTCCTTCATAGCAGGATGAGTGTATGTGTGTTATGTTTTTTTCTTTGACAATCTTTTTTATCAGTGTTATTAATTCTTTTATTTTCTTATGTACTTCTTGGTCATTTATTTCAAGGAATAATATTTGAGAATTTATTAGTCCGAGGAGTTTTGCAGCGTTTTTTGCTTCTTTATGTCTGACTTTTTTGTATTTTGCTTTTGACTTGTATCCTTGAGAGATAAAATATTTTTTTTCAAATTGTGGGGTGCCATTAGTGACAAAGATTAATGCTGCATTTTCTTTTTGTCGCATTATGCTTGCACACATGCTGATTGTCTCATCATCTTGGTGCGGTGCTAGAAAGAGATGTTTTTCTTTTTTCATAACTAATTATGATTTGCCAATGATTTTATATATTCTTCGTTGATTATCCTAAATGGGTTTCTCATCGTCTCTATTCTGAATGGTTCAGGATCTCTTGAGTTATATATAGAGAATGCTTTTACGTTTTTGTACTCTCCTATTAATTGTTCTTTTGTTATCTGTCCAGACTCTACCAGTTTCCAGTCTCGGTGTTCTTCAAGCCATCTTATCCCTGGAATGCTTTTTTCATCCATGCTTATTTGTTGGTTTGTTGCTATTAAATAATGTATGTATGGTATGTTTCTTTCTGCTGCTGCTGATAGTGTGATGTTTGAACCTATTCTATAATTTGCTTCTATAAAGATTGGTTGGTTTGTTTCAGGATGTCTTTTATATTCTACATGTAAGGGACCCTGCATTTGTAGTTCTTCAACGAATTTTCTGGTCATTTCTCGGATGTCTTCTTGTGACGTTGACTCTGCTAGTGTTCCGCTTCCAACTAGTAGTGTTGGATGCTGCCTTATCTTTTTTAATGTGAATGGGATGAATGCTTTCTTGTTTGGCAGCATTAGGCCGTATGCTTCTTCTATTCGTGTACCATCTCCCGGTATGTATTCCATAACTATCAGATCTGTGCAGTATTTAAACTTCTCATCTACTAACTTGTATAATTCTTTTTGCGTGTTTGCTATTCCCATTCGATCTTTATATCCTTGTAGACTGTTTGCAGGTTTTACTATTGTTAGTTCTGGAAAACCCGATAGTTTTTCTTCTAAATTTGAATCTCTGTTTATTATTTCACATTTCAAGACATTTAATCCTGCTTTTTTTGCTATTTCATTCATCTTATCCTTATACAATGCTTCATGTATATTGTATTTGCTTGATATTGGTACATGAAAATATTCACTTAATTCTTCTGCATTTCTTGAGCAGAAATCTACGAAGTAGTCTGATGCGATGAACAACACTCCTTTCTCATCCAGATTTTTTCCTATATCTAAAAGACTGTTTAGAGTTTCTTCATTTGATACAGTTCTTCCAATCTCTTCGTTGTTATCTGATAGAACAACACTTTTTTCAACAAATCGAGAATGGTTTGCTATTGGTTTCCACTCGGCGTTGTGTAATCCTATTATTGGGATGTCTTTTTCGCTTAGGCATTTGACTATACCGTATCCTGTCAGTCCCAAGTCCAGTACTATTGCTTTATTTGTTTTTCTCATCTTCTCTTTGCTACTGTTTCTTTTATTTTTTCATGTATTTGTTCTGGTGTCACTTCTCTTACCCATGGTTTGATATAATCGCTTCTTGGAAATTTTCCTGAGAATTTTCTTGGTTCATATAATACTCTGAATTCTTCTCCTCTTGTGGTGTATCTCTCTTCTAGGTCTGGCTGGTTGGCATACATCTTCATTAATTCATTTCTGAGTTTGAATTCTTCTTCTGTAAACTTATAATATATTATCGTGTCATTCTTCTTTGTTGTTAATAATTTGGAGTTGACTCTTGTTTGTCCTGGGACTATCACATATGTTGGATATTCGAATATGTTTATCTCTTGTGAATTTGTTTCTTTTATTGCTTGGCTAACGCAGAAACTTGCAATTTCATGGTCTGGGTGTCCTTGTGGAAATTCATGTGTGAATATCCTTGTAGGTTTATAGGTTGTTATCAGTTCTTTTATTTTATCGATGATTTCATTTATGTATTCATGAGATTGTTGATCGGCTAGGTTCATGAAGAACATGTTTTTTGACTTCACTCCTAATTTTTGCATGACTTTTATCTCTTCTTCTTTTCTTATTGCAGCATATTTTTCTGGTGTGTCTACTTCTTTTAGTTCTGGAACTGGATAATCGCTTGGAAATATTGTTGCGCCATTTGTTACAGTCATTACTATTGAGTCTAAGGAATTGCTTTTTATTATCTTGAATGCTCCTAAGAAGTTATCGTCTGGGTGTGCGCCGACAAAAAGATTTGCTCCTTTCGTTAATGTTTTGTAAATCATTTTTCATCTCGTATTTAATTATTCATATTTCCATATATTGGAGTGTACTGTATCATTGCAGGTATTTGTTTATCAAGGATTGGGTTGAAATTAATCTTAACAGATATATTTGGAGTGGTTTGTTTATGTACTTTCTCATACATTGCTTGGTTTGCTAAATCTATAATTTTTTGTTTTTTTGATAAGTAGAATGAATTATTGTTTAACGCTGGCAGTATTGGTGTGTTTATTGCTTCTCCTTGGATTAGTGCATCATTCATTATGTTTGCATATAGGTTCATCCTTTCTGTATCTGTGTGATGTGTTGCATATTTCTTTGCATGTTCTAGATACATATTTGTTAGTTGAACAGGATTTTGTGAGAATTCTCTATATAGTTTTGGTGATTCCATCTTTATGTGGTGTAATATTGTATTTATAATGTTCTCACCCATTCTTACTCTTCCCTCTGCATCTTGTGATTCTTGAATTACTTCTCCAAGGTTTACATCATATGCATATCTTCCGTTTGGAAACATTTTTACTAGCTGCATTAGGTAGGATACTTCGATTCCGTAGTGTATTGGAATCATTAGTGACTGCCAGACTTCTTTTGGCGCTCCACATCCACCTGATAATGGTCCGTTAAAGTTTTTTATTCCAGGAAATAGTTTTAGTTCTTCATCAAGGATGTTCATCATTGGCTTTGCAAGTGTTCTTGAGTTCACGCTTTTTAGTAGGAGATCACAGCTTGCCAAGTCTTGATTGTTTTGTTTGCACATATCAATAACTTCTTCATAGGTGTCTTCTAGTTTAAATGTTGCTTTTGAAAGTATTGTTCTCCTATCTTCAAATGGTCCTGCTAATCCGTATAGAAATCTTGGATCTATGTTTTGAAAGTCTGCGTCTAAGAATAAAAGGATGTCTCCGGTTGCAACAGCCATTCCAAGGTACATCGCTGTTCCTTTGCCTGGAAGTTTTCCTAACTCTGGTTTGTGATCGTTGAATAATTTTGCAAATCTCTTGTCAAAAACATTTACAGCTTTTACTGGGAATACTCGTCCGTTGTTTGAAGCTCTGTATATTATGTTTGAGAATGGGTGTGTGTTCATTGCTGCATCTATTGCTGCATCTATCGTTTTTGAATTGTCAGAACTGTCTGCGATTACAACTTCGTCAATGCAGCCCATCCTCATTAGGTTGGCGAATGTTGGGAAATAATTTCCTATTGTCTTCTCTTCATGTCTTGCTGGGAGTATGAGTGATATTTTTCTTCCTTTTTTATCTAGTGGTCTGTCTTCTAAGTCCTTAAAATCTTCATGTGTTCTTTTTTCAATTATCATCTTTTTATTCTGAAAAATTGCTTGATGAGACTGTCCATTAACAAAATGATATTATTTTCTCTAGCCAGTAACAAAGTAATAGATGATATTATAAAACAGTTATCTTATGATATTTTGTGAAAACTAACAAAATTTATATATTTATGTTGATTATCTAAAAGCATGAATCGCTTATCTGTGAAGGTGCTCGCTGAAATAGACGATGATTCCCGAACTAGCCTGTCGAATATTGCAAAGAAATGCAGAAGCAGTGAGCAGATGGTTAGTTACACAGTAAAACAGCTGATTAAGAAGAAAATAATCCTTGGCTTCTCAACGCTTTTTGACTACACAAGGTTTGATCTTAACTCATACATAGTCCTTTTTAGATTGTTCTACAGGCAAAAAGAGGATTTGGAGAAATTCTTGAATTATTTAAAGAACACGCCTGAGCTTTCAAGGCTTGAAGTCTTTGATGGCAAGTGGAATGTTTATGCAATGTTTCTTGCTCCAAACCCGTCATATTTTAACAAGATACTACAAAAGATAAGGCGTGACAATAAAGATTTGATACGAAGCGACATCATAATAACAACAGTTGTTACATACACTTTTACAAGAACTTACCTTCATGAAAACAAGAAGATTCAAAAAAAATTCATGATTGTTGGTGGAGACAGAGAGATATCTGATTTTAATAACAACCAGATACTGATTTGCAGACGACTATTAAATAATCCTGTTGAAAGAATAAAAGATATTTCAAGAAAAACAGGTTTGAGTTTTTTGACGATAACTAACGGCCTTAAAGCTTTACATAATAGAGGACTTATAAGAGGATTCAAGCCAATAATTGATTTTGAAAAAGCAGACATAGTCTGCAAGAAGATTTTCATAAAGTATCAAAGCAACCTTGTTAATGAAGATAGAATTATTTCTTTTTGTAAAGAACACCAAAACGTTGTTCACATAGTAAAGATTTTTGGAGAGTGGGACTTGATAGTGACTGTTGAGTGTTTGAAAAAAAGTGATTTTGATGATTTCCTAATGGATTTAAGAGAGAAGTATGAAGATATGATTTATGACTTTGAAATTATAAAAGTGTTGAAGATTGCAGAGCTTAGATTCCTGCCAAAAAACTATTTTGAAACAAACTATAAAGAAGATTAGATTAAATTGCTAGATTGCACATTTTTTTTTCTTTCAAAGGCTGTAATAATCTTCTAATATTATCTTGTCAACTTTTCCTAGGTCTGTGACTTTGTAGAGTCTTCCTTGTCCTATCTCTGTTATTTTCTTTGCTAGTTTTAATCCTTCTGCGTCTAGTTTTATTCCGATGGCTGATATTGTTATTCCTTGGTTTCTAGCAATTGAGACTGCTTTTAGTGTTTCTTCTTTTGGCTCTGTTCCTTTTGTTGGCAGCGCATCTGTTAATAGTACTAAGTGTTTTGTTTCTTTCTTGTTTGGAAACATCTCTATGGCTTTTTTTATTGTCTTTGCGATGTCTGTCTCCATTGACGCCCTGATAGTTGTTAGGTTCCTTAATAGTCGCATAAAATCATTTGTTGGCTCGACTATGTTTTTTATTTCAGAGCCAAACACTATTAGTCCTACCTTGTTTTTTTCCTGGATGGCTTTAAACGCGAGTGCTACTCCTGCTTTTTTGGCTGTTGCGAGTTTTTCTCCTTTCATGCTGCCTGATGAGTCTAGTGCGTATATAATTGATATCTTTCCTTTGCTCTTGCGATTGTACAGTCTTATATCTTCTTTTATTATCTCCGTGTGCCCTCTCCTAATTGCGCTTTTGACTGTTTGTCTTATGGCTATATCTTTGTATCTGGTCTTCTTGAAATTGGTGTAGTCTTCTTTGTCTCCGTGAAATTCTTTTTCTTTTTTTCTCTTCTCTCCAAATCCTTTTGCGATTAGGTTGTTTAGTTCTTCGGTGTATAAGACTAGTGAGCTTAGGAATATTCCTTCATCTGTTATCATTCCTTCTTTTGTCACTAGGTTTTCATTTTCTAATTTCTTGGTGTTTTCTTCTATGTTCTTTTTTATCTCTCTTTGAAACTCTGGTATGTTAATGTTTTTTTCAACGTAGTTTGATGAGTAGTTTGTGAGCTGCCTAATTATTCTTTCTCCGTACATATTCTTTGTTAGTTCGTAGTTCTTCACGAGGTTTTGCATCATTATGTCTGGTGTGAATGCTCCAACTCCTTGGTTTATGCTTTCTAGAATTAGTTTACCGTTGTCTATTTGTTGCTTGTCTCCTTCAAGCACTGAGTTCATCAGCTTGTCGTATTGGTCTTCTTGTTTTAGTTTGCCTGAAATCTCTTCTATTGCATCGGCGCTTTTGACTGCTACTTGTTCATACTTTGTTTGTTTGCTGTCAAAGAAAACCACCCTTTTCCCTGTTGATGTACTTGTCAAATTCTTCTTTGACGTAAGTCTCTGGTTTTTTCAAGTACTTAATTGATGGTCTTAATCTTATCCTGTGGCTCACAACTGATATTATGACTGCAGTTATATCTTCAATGGTTACTTGTTTTCTATTGCTTAGAATTGCGTTTGTTTGTGCTCGTTCGTATATACCTATGCTTGCCCTAACACTTGGTTTCTTTTCCACATTTTCATCTTCACGCAGGTTTCGAATGAATCTTAAGCAGCCGTTTAGTAGTACTTCTGGGAACTCTAGCATGCTCTTGCCTGATTTTAAGACTATTGCTTTTTCTATATCAAGTGTTTCTGGATAATCCATGTATATTAAGTCAAATCGGTCCAAGAATACGTCTGAGAGTGGCTCTGTTGATGAGTCTTCAGGATTCATCGTTCCGATGAATACAAAGTTCGCTTCAAAGTCTACTTTGTAGCTTCCAATTGTAACTTTTTTCTCTTCAAGGGCTTGTAAGAGTGTGTTTTGAAGTTTTTCTGAGCATCGGTTGACTTCGTCAAAGAATAACACTCCGTTGTTGGCTTCAAATATCTTTCCAGGTGTAAATGCTTCTTTTGATGTTGGTCCAAACTTCAATGCTTTTATTGGGTCTATGTCTCCAAGGAGGTCTTCTGCTGTTAGGTCAGGTGATCCTTGCACTCTGATGAAGGGTGCGATTTTTTCATCGTGTTTTGGCATTAGTTTTGAAACGTTCTTTGCTAGCGTTGTCTTTCCTATTCCTGGTGCTCCGACTAGTATTATGTTTCTTTCGGACAAAAGTGCGCTTTTGAGTTGCTTTTTTACTGTTTCTTGACCGATTATGTCATCAAAGTTTTTTGTTAGTAAGTTTTCAAATTTCATAGGTTAAGCCTCCTGTTTGCATAGAATTTTTGGCATGATTTGTTTATTTATAAATCTTACCTTCGGAAAAAACCACGAGACAACCCGGAAAGTTTTCTTGACGATGACTTGTGTTGACTGGACAAACATCGACGCCAGATATAAATAACTAATTTGTTTTATCTCATAAATTATGAAATTCATCAAAGTAAACAATCGAATACTAGATTATGAAAAGCACAAAGAAGAACTTTCTTTTGTGAAGAATGATATATTGCTATATATAGATGAGCTTGTTAGAGCTTATGGTTTTGAAAGAGAAAAAAACTCTTTTGTGAATAAGAGTCTTAATTTGAAATTAGAGTTGAAGTTTGAAGCGTTGGATGAAGAGGTGTTTGTTTGAGAATTTGCAGAAATTTTTTAAATATGAGAACGTTTTCTTTAAGCAATGTCCGACAAAGTGATAACTCGTCATATTGATTCTACATTAGTGTGCATGTTATTATCTGAGAACTCGTTGAAAAGAGACTGGGATAATAAACATGATGAAAGATGGAACAACTGCTAATCAAAGAGAAATTGTACTAGTGCCTTTTCCTTTTTCAGATTTATCAACACAAAAAAAGAGGCCTGCACTTATAATATCTAATAATGAATTTAACAAACATAGTGAAGATGTTATTTGTTGCATGATAACATCTAATCCACAAGTTCAAGAGTCTTGCGTAAAAATAACTCAGAAAGATTTAGAGTCTGGAAAACTCTTTTATGACAGCAAAATAAAACCAAGCAGGCTCTTTATTCTTAACAAGAGAATCATTGATAAGCATCTAGGATTTTTAAGCAAGGAAAAATCTTTGTTAGTGCAAGAAGAGATAAAAAAGTTAATTTTTGTTGATTAATATTTTTGTTTTAGGAAAAGTTTTTAATATAATTAATTCCTTTGTTTAGTTCATGGCTAATCTCAAAGATCATCTGTTGATTTTTCTTCGTGGAATATTTATGGGTGTTGCTGACATTATTCCTGGAGTTTCCGGTGGGACAATTGCTCTTATCACAGGGATTTATGAACGGCTTGTTCACGGGATTAGCAGCATAAATTCTTTAGTTGTCAAAGAAGTTGTTGGTGGAAAGTTTAAGAAAGCTTTTTTTAATGTCAAAAAGATAGATTTTGCACTGTTCATACCTTTGCTTTTTGGCATTGCTATTTCTTTTTTGTCACTTTCTCACTTGATGAGTTATCTACTTTCAGTCTGGACTGGTATAACTTATGCTTTCTTTTTTGGATTGATACTCTCATCTGCTTTCTTTGTTTACAAGCATGCAAGTAAGAATCGTTTTGAAAACTTGTTGTTTCTAGCAGTCGGGTTTGTTTTTGCTTTTTGGTTTGTTGGCTTAAAAGTGCTAGATGCAAATCATTCATTGGTTGTGATATTCTTTTCTGCAATGATTGCTATTTGTGCAATGATACTGCCTGGAATATCAGGTTCATTCATGCTGTTGCTGCTTAACCAGTATGAGTACATGATTGGTGCTTTGAAAAACTTGTTGTTTGACAAGATAATTGTTTTCTTGTTTGGTGCGTTAATTGGTATATTATCATTTTCAAAAGTTCTTGACTGGCTGTTGAAGAACCACAAGGCAAAGACGATGTCTTTCTTAACTGGTGTGATGATTGGGAGCTTGAGGCTTCCATGGGGCAAAGTCGCTGCTTCAGATAATAGTTTATTGTTTATGATAATTGCAGCTGTCGTTGGCTTTGCAGTAGTGTTTGTTCTTGAGAAAAAGTTTGGAAAAAATTAAATTATTGAAATTTTCTTCACTCTTTCCAGCACATATTTTTCTTTTAGTAAATCTTTAATTAATGATTTTATAGTTCTGTATTTTCTTTGTTCTTCTGCGTATAAGCGCTTGTTTTTTTCAAATGTTTTTTCGTGTTTTTCTTTAAACCTATCTACTCCTTCTTTTTCGCTTGTTGGTGGTCCTCGAAGTATTATTGTTTCTGGCAAAACTTCTTTTTTTATTATGAAGTAGAATGTTCCTTTGTCTTTGTACTCCCAGTCTGACTTTATTATTTCAAACTCGTTTTTTTCTATCTCTGCTTTGATGAACTCGTATGTTTTCATTAGTTTTGAGCCTACAACGTCTTTTTTTCCTTTGAGTGCTTGTGCTTCTATAAAGTATAGTTCTTCTTCTTTCTTCAATTTGTTTTCTATCTCTCTCTTCTCAATGTTTTTTACTTTGAAGAATTCTTTACTTGGTTTTTTTAAGAATTCCCTGCACATGTTTTTGAAAGCTTCAAATTGTTCTCTACTCATCGCTGCTGCAGCGTTTCTGTCCGGCTGCACGGGGTCAACTATTATTAGTGGTGATTGTGTTTTTGAGTCGTTTAATTCTTTTAACGGGTTTTTTAAGTGTTTTTCAACATCTATTATGACTCTCTCACCCCAAACTGCTGCTTGCATCAATAATTGTTCAAATGAGCCGTAGTAGATTATTAATAAGTCTATTATGTGTCCTGAAAAGCCTTTGATGTAGCTCTCAGCGCCGTACACTTTTGCGCTTTTGCAAAACTGTTTTGCAAGTCTTATGTCATCGGCTTGCCCTTGTTTTAGCTTTTTTTTAACGTACTCTACGTGTAGCGGACTCATATCAGTCACGTTTAGCGCTTTTTTGTAGTTTGTTATCTTCAGCACAGGCACAAGTTCTATTGTTATCTCGTCATGTATTTGAAAGTAGTCTCTGCTGCCATGTACTCTTTCCATCTTGAAGCTTTTCTTTAATGCATTTTCAAGTAGATCTGATAATGGTTCGTCTTTTAATGAGTAGTCAAACTTGACAAATAAGTCTGCGTCGTAGTCATTTTTTAAGAAGGTGCCTTTTGCGATGCTTCCACCCTTGACGCACTCTGCTTTTATCCCTTGTTCTTTTAGCAGTTTATTTATCTTTTTTACAGTGTCATCTACTTTGAATATGATGTTTTTATCTGGCCGAAGCTCTTTTCTAGTTTCTTCCAACAATTTTTTCATCTGTAGTTATTGAATGTTTTTAACTATAAAAAAGTTTGTCTTATTAATCGAAAATTATATATATCTATACATATGAAATTTTATAAAAGAGGATTGCTGTATGGTTGGAGAGAAAAAACTTGATAAAAGAGGTGTTGAATCTCCAAGAAGAATTATTGGTTCTTCTAGTGATTCTAATGAATTAAAAAAGTCTTTGAATCATGAAAAAATATTGTTAGGCGTGTTATTCTTAATAATAATAGCTGGGTTGGTTGGCTTTTTTATGATTAGACCTCCTGCTGTTCAAGAAGATGCACCAGAGCCGCCTTTATCTGATTTTGACGAGTTAAGATTAGCTGTTGAGTCTGGCAACTTGTCAATGTGTGAGGCTCTTACTCCTGTCAAGAAGACTATTTGCAAGGATACAATCCTTGGAGCATCGTCAGAGATGGTTTCTCCTCTCCAAGAATCTGCTGGTATAATTAGGATGGCATCAGAGTTAAAAGACTCTTCTTTATGTGATGAGATATTAGACTCTGCAGCTAAGCAGTTATGTGTTTATGAAAGCACTAAAAAGCTAATTTTGCAGATGGATGGGTACTATGTTGATGAAGAGACTAACACTGTAAAGGCTACGCAGTATCAGGAGGTTGAAAACATCATCTCAGAGGCTTCAGCGACGAAGAATTCCAACCTCTGCAACGAGATACTAAACCCTGTTAAGAGGGACTTATGCTTTTTTGAATCATCAAAATCAAAATGAATGGTTGTCAGAAATAAAGAATTTCTGAAAACTTCAAATAATAAAATTTTTTAAAAAAGGTGAAAATTAAAATGAAAACAGGCTTTTTGTTGGTTTTAACATTTTTGATTAGCGCAGCAAGTGTTTTTGCTCAATGCACAGGAAGTGGTTCATACGTCGTTGTTGAAGGGGAGACCCTAATGCTTACAGCTCCTCAATTCACGACTTTAAACACTGCTTCTTGGCGGATAACTATTGGTGATACCAGAGGATTTCCTGCTGGAAACATATTCTCTAATGCTGCTGGTTGCAGCGTCAACTTCTCCCTTCCAATAGTTGGTAACTATACAGTCGCTGTTAACAGCAGTACTGGTGCAACGACTACTATGTCTGTTGAAGTAATTGACATCCTTAAGAATAGGGGTTTTGGCCATCAGTGCTACGTGATTGACACTAGCAACTGCGCTGACATCTACGTTTATGGTGATGTCGAAGCGACGAGGTTTATAGATGCTTCAGAGCTTTATTCTTATAATACAATCCATTCATATGGTTCTTTGAGTGTTGGTGATTATGCAACTCCTCAGGTTTTCATGAGTAAAAGCCTTGTTAAGCTTCCAAACACATCTATAACTGGGGATTTAAACGTTTTAGGAGTTATAAGCAACAGTGCTGGCTGGCTTAACCTTGGAAGTGCAAGGGTTCTTGGCTCTTTGAATGTTTCAGGCTCAACCTATCTTTACAGGGTTAACACCATATCTAATGCTGGCAACCCAATAAATATAACTGGTGATGTTAATGCTTTTGGAGAATTATTCGTTAATAACCAGATAACAGCTGGAAACGCAACAGTGTTTGGCTCGTTGCTTGTCAGCGGCGGGAGTGTTACAGCTGATAACTTAGTTGTTAAACAAAGCGCAGTTGTTGATGGAAACGTAAGGGTTACAGGCGCAGAAGATAGGCTTATGGGGCCTGTTAATATAAGGCCTGCTTGCGACACTGTAAGTCCAAGGATTTATCAAAGCGGCGCAGACATGGTAATTGAGATTGGTGATCCAACTAATAAATGTGTTGCTGGTCAGGTATGCTTGGTTGGTAGTGATTGCGCATCAGGAGTTTGCAATAATAAGATTTGTACGTGATGAAAAAATAATGGTTATGATTAGATTGTTAAACAAAAAATTATTGGTTGTATTAGTGGTTTTGATACTTTTAAGTATGCCTGTCTTTGCTGCTTTTTTCACGGATCGATGGTACTTGGACTCTGCAAGCGCAGACCAATCCTCTTATAATTGTGCAGTTATTGATAATTCCAACAGGGAGAATTTTAGATGTGATGTTGAGAATAATCCATGCGTCATTGATGAAGGCAAGACTTACTGGATGTGCACACAAGTTAGACTTTCTTTTGGTTCTTCTAGTAGCTGCGATGATAATGGGTTATTAGGAGCTTGTTTTTATCAGCTTTCATATATGTTAACCCCTCCTCCTTCACTACAGTTATTAGACTTGGTAAGAGACGGTTCATATATCAAAGCAAGAATAATTGTTGGGCAAACAACACAAGATGATATTGTTGTAAAGGCTGTTTACGACCGGTGGTCTCCTCTTGGTGAGATATTTCAAGCATTTGACCCTATAGGCTATTTCAAAGTTAAGAATATTCTTTCAGAGAAGCACGGCTGCTACGCAATAGACATGAGTGATGATTCAGGCTTTTGCAGTCCAGTCTTGAAGGGCAATGATAATATTAAGGGTTGGCGCATAGACCCTTCTTTAGGGGTTGGTGTTGGTGCAAGCATGCTTAGTTCTGTTGTCAGGGCTGATAACTCTATATGGAGTCCTGGCCGCTTATCAGTTGGTGATAATGTTTTGACGCCTTCAATCCTTATTAATAAGTCAGGGGTGAATGTCTCAACTGCTTATTTCAACCAGACTGGAAACTTAACAGTTTTTGGGGTTGTTAATAATAGTTTGTCGGGAATAGTTGTTTTAAACGACGATGTCAATGTTAATGGCGGATTAATAGTTAATGGAACTGCTAATCTTGGAAGTGTTCCTTTCCTTAGAAACACTTTTGAGCCAATAACGCTTAATGCATCTACAAATTTTAGTGGAAAACTAAATGTTAAAGAGTTAACTGCTTTCACCGCTAAATTCACGAATTTAAACGTTTCAAATCTGTCGGTGAACGTTAATTTTAATGTTAGGCAAGACTTCGTATCAGACGCTCATATAAGGGCTGGAAAATTCATGGGCGCAGTCATGCTTGGCGGCGATTGCATTAAGGATAATGGTGATGGAGGACTAAGCGTCTCGTTTGGATGCACCTAAAAATGTTTAAGATGAACACTTGGAAGATTGCAGGGTTAATAAGCGTAGTTATAATTTCTTTTATTGTTAGTTTATACTTAAACAGCGAGCCATCAGAAGTCAAGGTTGAATTGACTGGGCAGGATGCTTGCAACGAGTTAATTAACAAGGCTGCAAGGGATGACTGTTTGAACAACTATGAACTTGAAGAGCTAGATAAATCACTTGAAGAGGTCAAGCAGGAGTACGCCTCTGTATCAGTTGAGGATATGAAGTTGTTAGCTAGAGCTCTTCGTGATAATGATAAGTCTTTGTGCGATGGAATAATTGATAGCTATGCAAAGGATAAGTGCTTTAATGATTAAAGAAAAAATTTATATAATATAGTGGTTAATTTGAGATTTGTATAATGGTTGATGAAAAAGAGGTTAAGGTGTCCCTTGAACTAGTTTCTTATATAGAAAAAGAGTTGGAAAAAGGTGTTAGTGAGGATGCTATTAAGAAGAAGTTGCTTGGTGTTGGCCACCACGAACACGTCATTCACCACCACTTAAGGCATGTACGGCATAAAAAGCATAATCGTCACTTGTTATTTGCTTCAATAGTTGTTATTGCTTTGCTAGTGTTAATATTCATAATTATAAATATTACTAGTCAAGAAGTTAAAACGAGTGGTGATGGTGAAGTGTTGCCAGAGCCTTATTCTGTTAGAAAGATAGTTAAGGAGGTGGTTGTTGAATGTGAGAATTACACTGGTACTGATAAGACTGGTTGTGAGTTAGAGATAAGCCACCAAAACCAGCTAGATAACATCAGGCTTGACACGTTAGCATTCTTCAAAGCACTAAACAGCGGCTCAACAGATGCCTGCAAACCATTAAGCGGCTACTCCAAAGACTCATGCGTTGATGCAAGCAAGATTAAAAACTTGGGCGGAGTTGAGAAGTGCAGCTCATTAAAGACGCCTTACGCACAAGAATACTGCAAAACTTTTAAGTTGTTTGAAAAAGCCGAGCAGACGAGAGACTTAACACTCTGCGACGATATGATAATACCACGAGGATACTCACAAACCTGTCGAGAGGTGTTGGGTTGAAAAAATTGCTGTTTGCTTTGTTGTTTTTGTTCATTGTTAGTTCTGGTGGCGTATTAGCGGTTTGTGTTGGAACACTAACCTTTAATTATTGTAGTATTTACTTTTATGGTAATGGTTATGGTGTTGATTGTGAGGCTATTAATGGTTGTGATTGGCGGTGGGTTTCTTGTGACTCAACTCCTACGTGTTATAATTCTGGTTGTTGTACGGGTACGATGTTGGATTACGAGTGTGATGGCACTATTAATGCTTGTTCTTCACAACTAACTAGTGTTTGTGATTACATACCTGGGTGTACTAGCAAGGTTTGTGGCAACGGGTTACTTGAATCTCCAAACGGTCTTGGCCAGTATGAGCAGTGTGATGATGGTAACACTGTTAGTGGTGATGGTTGCACTAGCGATTGTAAACTACCTTCTACTTGTAATGCTTATTGCTTGACTGGGCCTGGTTGCGGAAGTGGATTTACTTGTAAGTCAACAAATACTAATGATGGAATTTGTAGGCGTCCTGGCTGCCCTGATTTGTCCAGTTGTAGCTGTCCTGTACCTCCATCTCCAACGTGTGGCGACTATATTTGTAGTAGAGAAGGTGAACACTTTGAGGTTTGCTTTGTTAATAATCCCCGGGTGTTAATTGAATTAGAAACTTTTGATTTTAGTAGTGGGTTGTCTCCTTTTTCTCCTAGCAATTGGGTGCTTTATACTGGCTCTATGTGTGCTGGTGGCAGTGGTTCTTGTGCGGGGGTTAGCACAAACGTTGTAACTAATTATGTGTTGACACTAAACGTGCCTGTTTACGACCATCCTTTAGCTGCCTATGACGCTCAGGTGTCTACGAGGTTTAGTTATAAAACTCCAATTGGTTTTAATCTTAATGAGCGTTTTTATGTGGAATATGAGGACATCTCTAATCCTGGAACGTACATATTGTTGAAAGAGTTAGGTCCGACTAGTAATAATTGGGTTACAGTCGAGCACTATAGCGCTAATTTTTACCTACCTGAGTTTAGTGGTGAAAAATCTCTTAAGATAAGGTTTGTATATAAAAAGCCAATAAATTTTGTGCCTTTAAACATTTACTTAGATAATGTTGAAGTAGGAAGAGGAACTATTCCAACGATTTGTGGGGACTGTTGTGTTTGCGGTGACGGCCATCTTTACAATTACGGTGCTGGAAGAGAGCTATGCGACTTTGGTGCTGGTAATGGTCAGTGTCCTGGTACTTGCAGTGCTATTTGCACTTTAAACAATTGTTGTCCGGATGCAGAAGTAGGTCTTCGCCCTGCTGGCTGTTTGAACTCCGCTCCCTCATCAGGAACTTATGACGTCCTAACGGTTCCTTACTGTCCAAGTCCTAAACTGTGTTATCAGTGCAAGACTAATTTCAAATGGACAGGTAGTGATTGTGTGTCCATTCTTCCTTGCCCTTCAGCCCAGGTTGGGACTAATGGTGGTTATACTGGCTGCTTACCAAGTTCTCCTCCTTTGGGAACGTATGATTATCTTGGACCTACTAGTTGTTCTTCTGGTTATTCTTGCTACAAGTGCAAATCAGGGTTTGTATGGGATGGTTCAATCTGCATACCCCCTTGTCCTAACGCAGCGGTAAACACTATTAATGCTAGCTGTCTCCCACCAGGCCTGAGTTCACCAGCTTATGTTAATTTTCTGTCTTTCTACTGTTCTTCTCCAAACACTTGTTATAAATGTGGTAGTGGTTATTTATGGAATGGCGCTGCTTGTGTTATGTCTATTTCAAACTCTTGCACTGACACTGATGGTGGGATTTCTCAGGGGATTTTTGGTACTATTAGCGGCTCTTTTAATGGTGTGTCTTATTCAAATGATGATTTTTGTTGTTCTGATTCTTCTTGTGGTGTTGCTGCTTCTTCTGGGCAAACAGCTTATATTAGGGAGTTTTACTGTAATGGGGTTTTGAATGCGTCTGTGATTCTTACGTGTGGCGCTGGGACTGTTTGTGACTCTTCGCTTGATAAGTGTGTTTGTCCGGCTGGCACTGGTTGGAGTGGTAGTTGGTGTATTCCTAACTGTCCTGGCCCTTCTCCTGGCACTAATGCTGCTGGTTGTCAAGGATCTGCGCCTTCATATTCTACAGATGTAAGCAGTAGTTATTATTGTTCTGGAACTTCTTGTTATCAGTGCAACGCTGGCTTTGTTTGGAGTGGAAGCACTTGTAAACAGTCTTGTCCTCTTGCAGCGGATGGCACTAGAAATACTGGTTGTCGAGTATCTGCGCCTTCATTTTCTACAAATATAAGCAGCAGTTATTATTGTGGTTCAGGAACTTCTTGTTATGAGTGCAACGATATTCTTTCAACTCTTTATGGTTGGAATTCTTCTGTTAGTAACTGTGTCATTTGGACTTCCTGCGTTGATGACGAGCTTCCTCCTCCTAGTAATTTTATCAAGGGCAACTTGACTACTTATTCGAGTGGTGTAGGACCAAGTGTTGTTAGTGATTACTGCCTCCTAAATGGTAATCTTTTTGAGCGGGTTTGCGTCCTGAAATTTGCTTCCGGCTCAGAAAGGACTTGTCCCGGTGGCTCTACTTGCTCAGATGGTGCTTGTACTTGCGGCTCTGATTTTTGGAACGGCACAAACTGTGTTCAGTGCATGCAAGATTCTCATTGTGCTGCTGGTCAGATTTGTTTATCAAACTATTGTGTTTACGCAAATAATTGCAGTGATACTGATGGTGGAAATGCCGCTGGAACTTTTGGTACTGTGAGTGGTTATTACAATAATAATCCCTACTCCAACTCTGATTATTGTTGTTCAGTATCTAGCTGTCTAACTGCTGCTCCTAACGGCCAAAACAAAACTCATATTCGAGAATATTTCTGTAATGGTGCCTTGTCAACTTCTATCATTCACGTGTGCGACGGTGGATCTGGCGCGTTTTGCAACTCTACAACTGATAAGTGTGAGTGTCCTTCAAACATTCCTCGTTGGAACACTACTTTGAATAAGTGCGTTGAATGCGACACCCCTGCTGACTGTCCTTATCTGTCTGACACTTGCACTTCTAACAAGTGCTGCCGAAAAGGATACAGTTGGGATGATACTGAAAGTCGTTGTCGTCCGCTTGAGACTCCATGCACAAATGATGGAGAGATTTTGCCTGATGGTTCTGAGTATTGTTGTCCTAACTGTGACAAGGGCTATAATTATTCCTGCTGGAAAGAAATTGACTCGTTTGGCGTTCCGGTTTAAGAAAAAACATTTATTTCTTGTAGTGTAATAGTTTTGGGTTTCGTTCTAGCGCGTAGATTGTTTTAACAGCTTTTTCTTCTCTGGCACTCATCTTTAAGGGTTGGCCAGCCCACCATCTACTTAATGCGTCCGCGTAGAATAGGTCTTGGATGTAAGGGCTGTGCTCTCCAAATGCGAATGCTAGGTGCAAGTCCTCATGAGCAACAACCATCGGCACATATTTTGCTTGCAGTGTTGATCCTCCTGGCGGTCCACGAATACGAATCTCATAATGATACAAATAAGGTGCTTCTGGACCTGAAGGAATATAATGAACGCCTGGGTTTGCCCCTTGCCCTATGTTTTCGTAGTCGTATCTCATGATTAGCAGTGCGCTGTC
>JAHJQL010000019.1 GCA_018819065.1 Nanobdellota archaeon
TAATTCAGAGAAATGTTTTTGCATTTCTCGAACCAGCAACTTTGTTGCTGTGTTCCAAAAATTCGACTTTTAAGATAGTCGAGCGTAATACCCTGACCTTTAGGTCGGGGATAGCCGACTATCGTCGAATTTTTGTTATTTACTTCATCTCTCTGAATATATTTTCAAAGTCTTTGTAGTTGGCTTTTCTTTCAAATATTCCTAATATTGTTATGTGCTCTGAATCTGGCATAAATACTGCGTACATTAATCTTGAATATTTTCCTTGAATAGAAAGTTTGACTTTGAATATGAATCTGTAATTGGTGTGTTTTGGAAATCTAAATGGGTTTTCTTTTATGAGTTTTAGTTTGTCTTGGATTAGATTTTTTGTTTTTTCGTCATATTTATCCCATTGTTCTTGAAAGTACTTTGTGAACAATAAGTTAAACTTCAAGTCCATGCTTTTTCATCTCTTTCTCGCTTAGCAACAATCCTTTTTCATTTGCTTTTTTTAACATGACAAAGAGTTTTTTTTCATCTTCACTTAAGTCTGTGTTATTTTCGTATTCTTTTATTTTCATTCTTATTCCATCTCTTACAAGCTCTGAAAAGTTTGAAAAAAAGCCTTTTTCAACTAGTTCTTGTGATTTGACGAATAACGCTTGCGGAATGTTTACATTTACTCTTGTGTTCATAATACATCACCTATACATCTTTTTGATGTATGAAAAGTGTATTTTATATATAAATGTTGCTATTATTAACGTACTGTTTCTCTTTTATATTGTTTACTTTGATTTTTTCGTAAATTTTCCGTTTTTCTTTAAGTTATTATTATTAAACAGTTGTTTCTTAACATTGCTTTATGACAAAAACAATAATAAAACAAGTAACAGCAGAAGAATGGGAAATGATTAAAGAAGAAGAAATTGATATTATTGAACGGTTGAAGTGAGTTGTTTACAGTCCTAAAGACTTTAGCAGTCCATATACAAGGAAAACAGGCCAGACGATTGCTTTTAGAAATCCTAAGACACCCATCCAAAAGCCTGTGGCTGTTGATATGAAATATATTACTGCTCCTAAAAAGCCTAATCCGTAAAATGCTCCTCCGCTGCATGAATTACTAAAACTGTGGTTACAAATTGTTTTTTCTTTTTTACTTGGCATTTTATTTCACCTCATAATTTGATTATAATCAGATTATTATTTATATATTATATAAATATTATGGGTATTATGAACAATGATTAAAAAAATTACTGTTGTATTTTTGGGGAAACTTTATATATCATTTAATATTGTACTTATTTTAACGATTAAAAAAAATCAGGAGGAGTTTTGTTTTGAAAATATATTATGCAAGTCAATCTTTTTATCCACACATAGGCGGAGTATCAACATATCTTCTAAATCTTTGTAAAGCAATGGCCTTTAAGGGTAATGAGGTTGTTGAAGTTCATCTGAGACCTTCAGGGGAGCTTAGTTCAGAAGAAATTAAAGGCATTAAAGTTCTTAGAGTTCCAAGAGATCCTATAGATAGGGCTATAATGGAAAAGTATAGTAAGTTTAAAGAAGCTGTATATCAGGAATGTCATTATAATAAGAAGGGGTTTACAAAGTCTCACGACCAGATGGAAGGGTTTGTTGAGTTTAATCAGGTGAATAATTATTTTGGTGAAGGAATAAATAATCTGTTAGAACAAAATCATCCAGACGTTGTTCACATTCATGATTTTCAATTATTGTTTGCTTATAAGTTTGTTCCTAGAGGAACTCCGCTGATACTAACATGGCATATTCCTTTCATAAAAAACATGTCCAAGAAATTATCAGATTTTCTTGTAAAACATCTTAATGAGTATGATAAAGTTGTTTTCTCATCAGAAGAATATTCAAGGGCGGCAGTCAAAGCAGGTCTAAAAAAGAACAAGGTGGAGATAATTCATCCAATCGCTAACACTGAACTTTTCAGACCATTAGATGTGAAAAAAGATGTTGTGAGGAAAAAATATGGTATTCCTAAAGATGCTAAAGTAATCTTGTGTGTTCAAAGGGTTGATCCTAAATCAGGTCATGAACAGTTAATTCATGCGATGCCAAAAGTGCTAAAAGAAGTTCCGGAGGCTTTGCTTGTGTTTGTAGGTGCAGAATCATTAAGTAATAAACTTTCAAAAAGCAGAGAAAAATTATTCAAAAAGGTTAAAGACCTGATAAAAAAGTTGGGATTACAAAAAAAAGTGATATTCACAGGAAATGTTGAATATGGTATTCTTCCGGAATTATACAACAGTGCTGACCTTGTGGCTTTAACTTCAAAAAATGAAGGATTTGGTCTGGCAGTCACAGAGGGAATGGCTTGTGGAAAGTCTATTATCGGAACAAATGTTGGAGGAATACCTTTGCAGGTAAAGAATGGAAAAAATGGTTACTTGGTGGATGTTGGGAATTATAATAAAACTGCAAAATTTATTATTAAGATTCTAAAAGATGATAGTTTAAGAAGTAAGATGGAGAAGAAGTCATTAGAGATTGTGGATAAGCATTTTAAGATGGAAGTTGGGATTGAGAAGCACGTTCAGCTCTATGATGAAGTCAGGCAGTTAAAAAATGAGTTTCACAAATTAGAATATCTGATACCTTCAGATATAAAAGCTATAATAACTGATTTTGACAGGACAATAACAGACACCCCTCCAAAAGCTGAATTTGATACTAATGATATTGACAAGGACTTAATGAATGAAATAAAAAAGACTAATATTGATGTGGTCCTTTCAACCGGACGAAATATAATGTATGTGAGGAAATTATGTAATGCATTTAAAATCTGGAGATGTGTTGTGGCAGAAAATGGTGCTGTGATTTATTTTCCGAAAACGAGAAAGACTATAACTATAAACACTTTTCACATGACTAAATCAAAAAGAATAATACGTGAGATGGAACTTCCGGGAACGGTTATTGGAAAAGTCATAGTAAGTGTAAAAATCAAATATGAAGATAAAGTAAGAAAAAAACTTGGAAAATATGCTAATGATGTTACTTTTGTAAGAAATGTTGATGAAACTATTATTCTTCCTCTGGGTGTTGATAAAGGTGTTGGGGTAAGACTTGCAATGAAGTATCTGAATATAGATTTGAATCGTACTATCGTTGTTGGTGATGGGGAAAACGATGTTGAATTATTCTTAAATCCTGGTTTTAAGATAGCTCTTCTTAACTCTCACAAGAAGCTAAAAGCGTTTGCAAATCAGATAATGGACAAGCCATCCACAGCGGGTTTTAGGGAATTGCTTGCCAAGTTAAAACAATAATTAATGAGGAGTTTAAAGACCATGTTAGATTATGGAATTATTGGAAATTGTATTACGTGTGCACTGGTAAAGAAAGATACCAGTATTGACTGGTTTTGTTTTCCAAAGTTTAACAGTTCTAGTGCTTTTGCAAAAATTCTTGATAAAGATATAGGCGGACATTTTAAAATATCTCCTGTTGGAAAATACCAGATTAGTCAAAGCTATGTTAAAAACACTAACATATTAGAAACGGTTTTTTATAATGACAATGAGGAATTCGTTGTTTATGATTTTTTTCCAAGATACAGGAAGATTTTGTCAGGTAAAAAAAGAAAACTCTACAGTCAGAACAGGATTATAAGAATAGTTAAGCCTCTAAAAGGCAGACCTAAGATAATTATTAATTACGACCCTCGTTTGAATTATGCGATTGGAGATAATGTTCATGAAAAGGTTGAGGGAAACTTAATTACGAAGAATAAGAATATATATTTGAGCCTGATATCAAATGTTTCTTTTGATTCTATTCTTAAGAATGATGTCGTTGAACTTGATTATACAAAATATTTTGTTATAGGTGTGCCTGATGAAGCAAAGGATTTTGATGTTAAGAAATGCTTAAGGCTTATGAATGATACTAAGAAATATTGGCAAATGTGGGTTTCAACGCTTACTCTTCCGGAAAAAAATAGGGATGGAATAATAAGGTCTGCTCTTACGTTAAAGTTGCTTACGTATTCTGAGACAGGAGCGATAATTGCAGCGCCAACAACGTCTATACCTGAAGAGGTTGGTTCTGATAGAACATTTGATTATCGTTTTTGCTGGGTAAGAGATGCATCTTTTACAGTTGATGCCTTAAAGAAGATTGGAAGGGATTATGAGGCGAAAAGATTGATGGAGTTCATAATTGATTCAACATCCAAATCCGAAATGAAAATGCAGATAATGTATGGTATTGAAGGAGAGAGTAAATTAACTGAAAAAGAACTCAGACACTTGAAAGGATACAAGGATTCAAGGCCTGTTAGAATAGGAAATGCTGCTTATAATCAAAAACAAAACGATATATATGGCAGTATTATTGACATAATTTATCTTTACTTTGTGTATTACCAATACGAATCTAAGATTCCATTAAAATACTGGCAGTTCGTAAAATATCTTGTTCACGAAATAGAACTTAACTGGAACAAAGAAGACCACGGGATATGGGAGTTTAGAGGTGAGAAAAAACATTTTCTGTATTCAAAATTGTTATGCTACGTTGGTATGAGCAGGGCAAAGTTAATAGCTGACAAGCTAAATAAGAAAAAACACTATGTAAAATGGGATGCTTTAAAGGAAAAAATTCACGCAGACATTATGGAGAAAGGCTGGAATGAAGAAAAACAGGCTTTTACAATGTTTCACGATTCAAAAGATTTAGACGCTGCCATTCTTATGATGAGCTATCATGAATTCCTTGATTTTAAAGATGAAAAGCTTAACAAAACAATCTTGAAGATAAAAGAAGAATTGGCAGAAGGCTTTAAAGTAAAAAGATACAGGTTAAAAGATGATTTTGGCGAATCAAAAAGTTATTTTACAATATGTTCCTTTTGGCTTGTGGATGCGCTTTACAGCACAGGCAGAGAAGAAGAAGCTGAAAAAATGTATGATGAACTGGTAAAATACTCAAACCACCTGGGCTTATACTCAGAAGACCTGACTAAGGATAATCTTTTGATAGGAAACTTTCCACAAGCATACACTCATATTGCAATGATAAACTCATCAATACTTCTAAGCGAATGGTCGCAGAAAAGAATAAAACTTCAAATGAAAGGCAAAAGAAGAAGAGTAAAATAAATTAATCTTTAATCATAACTTTTTTTATTATAACAGTCTCTATTGGTCTATCTTCTGAATTTGTCTTTACTTTACTTATTTCTGCTAATACGCTTTTTCCTTCTATTACTTTTCCGAAAATTGCGTGTTTATTATCAAGCCACTGACAAGGCGCTAATGTGATGAAGAACTGACTACCGCCACTGTTAGGACCTGAATTAGCCATAGATAAAAGAAATTGGAGGTATATAAATTTATAGCATTTGAAAGAATTGTGTGTGATTAATATTTCTTAACAAAATCAATCTTTTTTAAAATAATTTTTTCTTCATTCTGCCTAAACGTTACATGGAAATTCTCAAAAAAACCATTTCTACCAAGTAATAAAGGAACATCAGAATCCACATCTTGTAAAACTAGTGCAGGAATACTTAGTGTATGATGTTCATGTTCATTTTTTACTGTGAATTTAATAGTTGAATTTCTAACTTTTACTTCACCACCAATTCCAGCAGTATGTCCATAATAAGAGTCTTCTTTTAAACCTATTAGTTCAGCCAATTCTTTTGGAACAACTGTAACATCAACTCCAGAGTCTAATAATGCAATAACTTGCATTAATTTTCCAAACTTATTTTTAACATAAATTGGAATGAAAGGTGCTTTTCTTAGAGTCTTATCAGGTCTAGGAATATGAACATATCGAAAAATAATTGTCATTTTAGAATATCCAAGTTTCTTTTTTTGGAACTTTTGCAACAATAGGTGCTCTTTTACAATTTTTTATATTATCACTTAAATTGTTTAATCTTTTATCATGAGCAACAACTTTATTATCAGAAATCACAACCCACTGACCAATGTATTTTGATAATTCAGCCTCAGAAAGAATGATGTTTTTTGCCATGTTAAAACTTGGTAGGATTTATAGATTTATAAAACTTTCCGATAAAAAGTCGGAAGATTTTCAAATGAAATTAATCTTTAATCATAACTTTTTTTATTATAACAGTCTCTAATGGTCTATCTTCTGAATTTGTCTTTACTTTACTTATTTCTGCTAATACGCTTTTTCCTTCTATTACTTTTCCAAAAATTGCATGTTTATTATCAAGCCACTGACAAGGTGCTAATGTGATGAAAAACTGACTACCGCCACTGTTAGGGTCAGAATTAGCCATTGACAAGAAACCTTTGTTACTATGCTTTAAATCAGGGTGAAATTCATCTTTAATCTTATAACCATGACCACCAGTTCCATTACCCTTTGGACAACCGCCTTGAATCATGAAATCCATTATTATTCTATGGAAAGATAAACCATTGTAAAAACCTTTATTAGACAAATCGATGAAGTTCTGAGTCGTAATCGGAGCTTTATCTTCGAAGAGTTCAATTGTCATGTTACCTAGAGATGTTTCAATAGTTGCAGTTCTGTTCATGGAGAAAAGAGAAAAAGAAGAGATATTTAAAGGTGATGGGGGGGAGTTCGCGTTTGGGACATTACTTTTTTCTGTTAGGTGTTTAGGGCACTCGAAGTTTTATACTTGCTCAGAGTACTTACCCTTTAAATTAAGTTTTCATTAAATAAAGGGTAAAACAATAATAAAACAAGTAACACAAGAAGAACGGGACAAAATAAGAGAAACAATTGACATAAAGGAAAAAATTAAATAATATTTCATATAGAAGATTGTAGTAATTATTTAACGAGGAATTCTATATGTTGGCATTATCTTAAGGTCATTAAGTACTATTCCAAAACATTTCATCGGAGCCTGCGAATCATACACGGCTTCTTGAAGGATATTTAACTTATTGAATTTAGGATCAAGGTTCAATCCAGAAACCACTATTACATTTAAAGGAGTTTCAATATCGTATTTTGCTTTCTGAACTTGGTGTTCAGTTATTTCTTGGGGTAATTTTTGACAATTATAGTGCATTAGTGTTCCATACACTTTTACTATTCCAAATTTTTCCCCACCAGGAGGTATCAAATGTAGGTTAAATAAATTGGAGACTCCTTGTGTTCCTTTAACATTTTCTAATCCAGAAATATTGGTATATGCGATAGACCGTTCAGGTTGGCCTAATTTAACTTCTTGTAAAGGAACCACTCGAGAAACCATATAACCTTCGTTTCCTGATAGTGTAGGTATAAATAATGAGTCTAAATTCACTTGAAATGCTCCCCAGTCTAAGCCTATTTCCCTATTACCAAAATCTGCAGCATTCTGAAACTTTCCAAACAGTTTAAAGGTTTCATCAATAACATTATTAATGGATAATGTCATATTTAATGCGAATGGATACTAATTATTAAAAGTTTCGTTTTGTTGTTTAGAAATGATTAGTCGTTTAGTCACTAAAAATTATTGAACTTAACGAAATAAACTTCGTTGGTTATTTAATCAGATATTCGCTTTTTTCGTTGTTTTTCCGCTTTTATTCACGTAATGTTTGTTAAACAATGACAGCAGAAGAATTGGAAATGATCAAAGAAGGGGTTGATGTAAAGGAAAGGTTGAAATAAACACTTTTCTTAGGAATAATCTCATGAGACATGGGCGCGTGGTGGTCAGTACTGATAATAATAGGAGTAGGACTGCTAGCAAACAACTTTATCAAGCAGAAATAAGTTTGTTTTGTTCGGTTATTCCTTCGCAATATTTCATACACTATAGAAGTATTTCAAAATATAAAAATACTAAATACTACAGATATCCATGCAGAAGCAGCATTGAAGTATTCTCTTTTCTTTAGCAAACAATATTCTGTATATTGAAAAAGTTTAAGTAATTTGTCACATAATTCATCGTTGGGTGATTTAAATTGAATCCTGAAGAATTAAATACAAAAGGAAGGTCATTATCTAGGGGTGCGTATAGTTTATGGTCGCAAAAAAAATTAGAAGATGCTTTGATTTTATTTCAATCTTCTTTGCAAGCTTTTAAACAGGCCTATAAAATAGAGCCTAATAACAGACACTATGAATTGAATGTCGCTGATTCTTATTTAGCTATGGGGCAGATAGCTCAACAGTTAGGTAAAATAGATGAGACTACAGCTTATGTTGAGGAAGGTAAAAATTTAGTAGAAAGAGTGAGAAAGGAATATGCAGATTCTAATCATTTAGCGCAAGTGATAAGAAGACATTCAATTTACTTTGATGTGACTGGTTTAACCTCCGAATGAAGAAGACTGGCCAGATTGAAACTTTCATCAGCAAAATATTCATACAGGATAATAGTCATATGAAATCCTGTTCTTCCTAATGACTTTTCCCCTTCAAACTTGTCTTGCAGATACTTTGCTCATTCTCATGAAACAATTCTTTGGGCTAAAAAAGACAAGAACGCCAAGCACAAGTTTAATTATAATTAAACTATTTACTATATAAATATTATTGCTAGATGTTTTTTTAAACTAATCCTTACGGGCACATTTTAACGAAAGAAAGAGAAAAATTGGGCTTTTATTTACTTAAGTATTCAATAAGTGCATATACTAAACCAGAAGACGCTCCTATTCCAGCTATTGTAGCTACGACTGGATTTTCGTGTGCCCAGATTTTTAAACTCGAATAACCTAATTCTTTTCCTGCGTGTATTCTTACTGATTTATTATCACTATTTTGGTAGGTTTCTAACAACAAATCTTTAAATTCAGAAATATTTTTTCTATATTGCTGACCTGCTTGATTCACTGCTTTTAACCTTGTAGAAATATCTGGTTTTGTTTCGCCTCTTCTGTCTACATCACTTACCCCTCTTGGTACACCATGTTCATATTCGGTATACATCAAGTTTCCATCCTCATCAAAATAATCAGTATAAGATTGCGATCCATAATCCCCATCTAGACCGCACTTTCCAGATCTTGAAGAAATAGGCTGAATTTCAACCCTTGCAGATAAATCTCTTTTTAATTCTTCTATGGAAAGCTCAGATAAGGTGTTTAGTCCATATTTCTTAATTAACTCGTTAGAAACGTCTATTACGCTTTTAGTTCCATATCCTTTCTGCAGTATCAACGATAGTACTTCATTATCAGATAAACTCTCAATTCCAACTGATAAAACTCTTTCACGTGGTCTGTTTTCAATTGGCATATCTTTTATTAACATGAGAAATATTTATAACTAATTTACTTTATATGTTCTTTTAAGGTTTTTTCGAAATATTTTTGTTTATTCGAGTGGATGTTTATAAATTAACATCCAGTACCTATTAATCCGAGGACTATAATAACTGCACCTGCACCGCCACCTATTGTTAGACCTTGAATGCCTGCTATTTTCAGACCTCCACCACATCCCAATATTATAAAACTGCAAATCCAATTAATACAGTTAACATACAAGTTACCATATATTTTAGAATGCTTGCTTAGTTTATAAATAGTTCTATTAAACTTATAAATAATACTACATTCCCTTACTGGAATTATAACTAAAAATAGAAATGATTACTTTAAAATGAGCTTTTTTAACGAAAAATCAAAAAGTTTATATACTAAAAGCTCAATAATTAGTTTTATGAGGCAAAAGAGGTCGGCTCGTTCGAAGATATATAGTGAGATATCTTCATTTCTTAAAACTGGTTCATATAATACACTTCAAATAGCCAAAGCTACAGATATAAATTGGGAAACAGTGAGTAAGGCTTTAGAATCATTAGAGGCTGGCGGTTTCATTGTAAAAAATGAGAATAAATATTCTCTAAAACAAGAATTTAATTATAATCCTAATGCATTATTAGGTTTACCAATCACTAAAGAGCAAAATGATTTATTTTATCAACTCTTAAAAAGAATTACTGAACTTTCAGTTAAACCTCTCAACAGAACCTTCTTACAAAAAATCATAGTTTCAATAATAAAAAAAGAAAATCTGTCAATCCCTTATGGTTGGTATTTATTTGGTCAATGTTGCATTCCAAAATTAGATTTATCTAAAATTAACGATTATAAATCAATAGATTCATATGATGATACTATAAAACAAACTTTAATTGAGTTTGAGAAATATCCAAATACTGATGCTTTAATGGAAGCACACTACAAAGAAGAAAAAAATGATTTGTATCTAACAAGATTAACAATTAATAAAATCTTAAAAAGACCATTTACAGAACAAACTTTAGAATTACTAGATATTCAAATAAGAAATATCATTTTTAAGTTTGAAGAAAATGAAATTACAAAAGAATTATTTGAATATTTAAATGGTTTCTACTCAACATTTGTAAGACTATTGAAACTTCCTTTAGTTGAACTTGAAAATATCAGATTAGAGATTTATGATGCTTTCAAATCGGTTTGGGAGTTAATTGGAACTTATGATTTATACAACGATACAAAAGACAAATTCATGATAAACACTAAATGTTATTATGAACAAAGAAAAAATGTGTTAGCAGAACTTGCAGAAAGTTATATTCTATCGTTGCAAGATTATTGTCCGCCATTACCAGAATTAAATCCTAAACTAAAAGCGTTTAGAGCTTCTCTGGTGGCACGATCTCAATCAAATCCTTAAATTCTGCGAAGTGTTTAATGTTCTGAGTAGTTAGAATAAATGCGCCTGCTTTCTTAGCTAAAACAACATGTAAAGCATCATCAAAATTAGTTTTAGATAATTCATTAGCTTTACGAATATCTTCTTTAGTTTTAGTAACATGAATTTTATTAGAATCTTCAATCTGACTTAACAAATCATCTAAATCTTTGGTATTACCAACAGTCTTTTTAAATTCATGAAAAACCCAATCAGAAGTTACTAAAATAAATTTACCTTCCATAACTTTATTAAAAAAATTCCAAGCAAATTCATCTAAAGGTCTTAAACGATCTCTTCGACTTTCTCCTTCAAATGCATCTCTGTAGACACAAGTATCGCAGTAAACTTTAGTCATCTAATCTGTAAATAATGTTTTGAAATATAAATTTTTTCATATTAATCTTCATTTGGAAGAGTTTGCTTTTTTATCCTTTGTTCTTCGCACCACTCCTCCATATTTACTATATATTTCTTCTTCAGAAAATATCGAAAAATTCACGTGTAATCTAAAATTCATATATCGGTGGTTTCATTAACTTTTCTAAGTCATAAATTCCATCGATATTTGGAATCTCTTCAATTGGAGTAATATTAATTATGTATTTGGCATTTGAGTTATTAGGCAAATGCTCTTTTATTCTATTTTCAACGTTTTCTTTAGTTGTATCCATAACAAAATAACATCCTTTAGGAATTAGTTCTGTTTCTATTTCTGCTTCCATTATTGGTTCATACACATTCATATAAACATTACTTTCTTCAAAAATAGCTACAAAGAAACCTATATCTTTTTTGTCTTCAGACATGGTATTGGGAATGTTGGAAGAATTATAAAGTTTTATGTCAGAGTAATGTTGAAACTTATTGCTGTTATATGATAATTTCTCGTAGATATCACGAAAAAAACACAATATCTATGCACTACACTGGACATCCACGCACAGTGCTTATAAATGTTAAATTATGATTTTTCTTCAAAATGAGATTTATTGAGTCAGAAACTGTAGAATATAAAGAATCTTTAATTCAGTTAAAGAAAGGTGTTATTTCAATAGTTTCTATTCTTAATAAACATAAAAAAGGAAGAATCATTTTTGGAATTCAAGATGATGGAACTGTTAAAGGAGTTTCAGTTGGAAAAAATACGCTAAGAGAAATATCTAAATCGATATCAGATAATATTGAACCTAAAATATATCCTGAAATAAAAGAAGATTTAATTGAAGGGAAACAATGTGTTGTAATTGATTTTTTAGGAAAGAATATTCCTTATTTTGCATTTGGAAGAGCATATGTCAGAACCGCTGATGAAGATAGATTGTTATCGAGTAAAGAGTTAGAAGAATTAATCTTAAAGAAAAATAAATATAATCTCAAATGGGATGAGGATATTTGCTTAAATGCAAATTTATCAGATATATCATCAAAGAAATTAAAAGAGTATGTTTTGAAAGCAGGATTAAAATACATTTCTAAAAAAGAAACTCTTGAAAATCTAGAATTAATGAAAGTCGATAAATTAACTAATGCTTCAATTATTTTATTAAAAATCTCAACAGAGATTTTGTTGGGGTTTAATACTCAGAAATCATTTGTGATTTCTGGTACTAGAAATGTTCCATTTCTCTGTACCCCGACCTTCAGGTTGAGATTTTTAATTCAGAGAAATGTTTTTGCA
>JAHJQL010000020.1 GCA_018819065.1 Nanobdellota archaeon
TAGAAGTGGCACTTCTGCCACTTCTAAATTGTTTAATAATCCATTTTCTCTTCTTTTCAGTCAACTTTCCCATAAAAAATCACCAAAAAGAAGAAAAACTTCAAAGTATAAAGAAGTGTAAACAAATTACGATCTTAAACATTTCTTAAACAGTTAAGAAAGTTTTATAAATAAACATTTATTTGCTTGTTTTGGACGGCCATAGTGGCGTGGAACTACCCGATCCCTTTTCGAACTCGGATTGGACAAGGACTTGGTCCACGAGAGAGTCAAGCACGCATACGTTTTAAGCTGTACTGCACTTACGTGCGGGAACCTTGAATCGCTGTCCACCTTTTATTTTCAAAAGGGATCAATACAAGTCCAATTCTTTTTTTTTAATCCTTCCTAAGTTTTGCAATAAAGAATCCTTGTGTTCCAGTTTTATGAGGCCAAAAACGTTTACATTTTTTAATTTCAGAATTTAACTCTTCTCCAAACACATTCGTTAAACCAGGGCTGCCAACAGCTAAGTCAGTCTCTTCTAGTTTTAATTCAGGATATTTTCCCAAAAGCCAATGAATGTTTAACTCGTTCTCCTCAGGCTCAAGCGTACAAGTAGAATAAACAAGCAACCCTCCTTTCCTAAGAACTTTTACACCTGCTTTAAGTAATTCCCTTTGAAGTTTAGCTCTGTCTTTTATTCCTTCTAAAGACTTTTTCTCAAACCAAGTCTCATCATCTACAAAGTTCCCTGAACATGGTGCGTCCAATAAAACTTTGTCAAACTCAAGGTTAAAATCAGTAGCAAAACGTGAATCTTTCTTGTAAAGAACAACATTTCTAACCCCTAATCGCTCTATGTTATTTCTAAGAGATACAAGCCTGTTCAAATTATTATCAAGCGCAATTATTGAGCCTTGATTTTTCATATAAGCCGCTAATTGAGTCGTTTTCCCACCTGGTGCAGCAGACATGTCAAGCACTAACTCGCCAGGAGCAGGTCTTAAAATCATAGCAGGCACTTGACTTGCAGCCTCTTGAAGATAATAATATCCAAGCAAATACTCTGGTGTTGCTCCAAGAGAAAAATCTGACTCATAAAAATAACCATTATCTAAAAAAGGAACTCTCATCAAATTAACTTTGTTGATTTGCAGTCTCTTAACTAATTTAGCACTCTCAATCTTTAAAGTGTTTACTCTAAGAGATTTCTTAAAAACTATTTTTTCAGGCTCAATAATTTCTCCCAACTGTGCATATCTATTTAAAAAAAAATTCATTGAAATAATAAAGTTTCATTACTTTATAAATATTAGTAAAAGTTAAAAATAGACTAAAATTAACCAGTTTTATGTATGATGTTTTTGGTATTGGAAATCCTTTATTAGATGCAATTGTAAAAGTGAATGATTCACATTTAGTAGAATTAAGTTTGAAAAAAGGACATATGCATCTTGTAGATGAAAATTATTCTAAAAAAATATTTGACAGGTTCAAAAATAATGAACTAATGTTTGTCCCAGGCGGTGACGTCGTTAATACAATGACTGGTATTGCTAATCTTGGCGGAAAAACTATTTTTCTTGGAAAAATAGGCGCCGACAAACATGGATTCATAATTGAAGAAACCATGAATAAAGATGGTGTAAAAACCATTCTAATAAAAGGAGATAAGCCTACAGGGTCATGCATTTCTCTAGTGACGCCTGATAATGAAAGAACACTCATAACACATCTTGGCTCAGCAATCACTCTGACTGAAAAAGAAATAATTCTAAAAGATATAAAAAACAGCAAGATACTATACATCACAGGTTACATTCTAGAAGATCCTATTTTAAGAAACATTTGCATCCTAGCCATGGATGAAGCAAGAAAACATAACAAAAAAATTGCTATTGACGTGGCCGATCCTGGCGTTGTTAAAAGAGCAAAAGATGATATTTGTAGCATCATAAAAAAATATGCAAATATAGTGTTTGCCAACGAAGAAGAAGTGTTAGCACTCACAGGGAAACCTAAAGAAGAAGGATTAAACAAACTTTCAAAACTCGCAGAAATTGCAATTGTAAAAATTGGCAGGGCGGGAGTATTAATTAGTGAAAAGGGAGTTATTCACAAAGTCAAAGGATTTAACGTTAATGCTGTTGACACAACTGGTGCAGGAGACATGTTTGCAGCAGGTTTCTTATTTGGTTTAACAAACAATTATACTGTTAAGCAAGCAGGCTTAATTGGAAATTTTGCCGCATCAAAAGTCGTTCAACAACTAGGCGGCAGAGTTGATGTTTCTTTAAAGGATGAAATCAAAAAGTTGTTCTGAATAGAAAAATTTTAAATACTTTTCAGATTACGTCCTATTTATGAAAGTAGGCATTATCGGGGGTAGTGGATTAAACAAGTCTAAGATTTTTAAGGAAGAAAGAGAATTTGAAGCAAAAACGCCGTATGGAAAACCCTCTTCTAATCTTACAGAAGGACAAATTAAAGGTGTTAAAGTTGTGCTACTTGCAAGACATGGAAAAGAACACACTATTCCACCAACACAAGTTAACTACAGAGCCAACATTCACGCTTTAAAAGAAGCTGGATGCACTCACATAATAGCTACAACTGCAGTTGGAAGCTTAAAAGAAGAAATTGGAAGAGGCCATTTTGTTATTCTTGACCAATTCATTGATTTTACCAAACATCGAAAAAACTCTTTTTATGAAACATTTGAACCAGGAAACCCAAAACACACACCAATGGCTAACCCTTTTTCAAAAGAACTTAGAGAATTATTAATATCATCATGTGAAGAATTGAACTTGAAATATCATGATAAAGGCACCGTTGTAACCATTGAAGGCCCAAGATTTTCTACAAGAGCCGAAAGTAAAATGTTTAGGCTTCTTGGAGCAGATGTTATTAACATGTCAATTGCTACAGAAGCAGCTTTGGCTAACGAGGCACAAATTCCTTATGCAGCAGTTGCAATGTCGACGGATTATGATTGTCTATTTGACGATGTTGAACCCGTAACATGGGAACAAGTTTTAAAAGTATTCAAAGAAAATGTTGAAAAAGTCACTAATCTATTATTAAAGACGATTCCAAAGATCAAATGAACCTAAAAAATACTATAAGAACAATTCCAAACTGGCCTAAAAAAGGGATAATGTTTAGAGATATAACCACTCTTCTAAAAGATGGAAAAGCATTCAAACAAACCTGTGACGAGCTTTATGAACGTTACAGAAGATAAAAAAATAGACTTAGTAGCAGGCATTGAAAGCAGGGGATTTATCTTTGGAAGCGTTCTTGCATACAAACTTGGCGTTGGTTTTATTCCTATAAGAAAGCCAGGAAAGCTCCCTGCAGAAACGATAAGTGAAGAATATAAATTAGAATATGGAACTGATAAGATAGAAATTCATAAAGATGCAATAAAAAAAGGAGATAAAGTATTATTATGTGATGATCTTGTAGCTACTTCAGGAACTGCGGTTGCGGCTTGCAATCTTATTAGAAAATGTGGTGGAGAAATAGTTGAATGTGTTTTTATAATTGAACTTCCTGATTTAGGAGGTAGAGAAAAACTAGAAAATAAAAACTTAAAAGTATTCTCACTAATCAAATTTGAAGGAGAGTAAATCTTTTATTTTCTTAATTTTAGGTGTGATATTTCCTAATCTATCTATAACTAAAAGAGGATAGTTCTCATAACCATTTTTATCTAATAATTCTCTTCTTCTAGAATAATACTCTTTCAAAGATTCCTTCTTCATATCAGGCAAATTATAAGCTGGATGAAACTCAAAAAATACGCTGTTTTCTCAATGTTAGAGTTTGAAGGAGACTAAAATCTATCTTTTTATAGGTATAACTATTGACTTTCCTTGGATAGAAATTTCTTCTATCTCATGCTTTAACTCAGTTGTATACCTGTAAAACGTCGCTTTTGAACAGTATTTATCCTTTTTGACTAGTATATCCCTTACCTCAGACAATCCATACTTCTCTGTTTGAACAAGCTCTAAAATCCTTGATTTAATGATTTCACGAGTGTTCCTCTTAATCTTAGAAAACATATCAGAATTTAACCTGCTGCCCTTTTGATTTAAGAACACCTCATTAAGAGTCTTTGTTAAAGTCTTAACCATTTCGCGAAGTTCTTGGTTTTGTTTTATTAGCTCTTTTATAGTTTGAGAATTGGCAGCCGATACATCCCTAAGCTTATCAATATCAATTTTAATATTTCTAAAGCTGTTCTTAACACTACTTCTTAAATCATCAACCCCTTCATTAAACATAAAAGAAAGGAAACTCGCTTAAATTTTAAAACTTTTGTTTATTTAAGACTGCTTTGAGACTGTTGTGAGACAACTCTGAGACAGTTGTGAGACAACTGTGAGACACCCCCCTATTTCCTGTGGAGAATTTGAAGTTGTAATTTATAGACGACAAAACACACAAAATCAAGTTTCAGTAGATTTCCAGTGCGAGTCTCACAAAGACGATATTGAGACAACTCTGAGACAGTCTTGAGACAACTCTGAGACTCAATAAAACACTCAAACAACATAACAAAGAAACATATCAAAAGTGTTATCATCAAATAATAAATAAGAATTAAATATCTATTGTTATCTTTCCTTCTTTTTCATTTATTTCTTTAACAACTTTATGATTTTTTAAACGCTCTTTAATTTCTTCCCAACTGAACTTGTTTCTAATCGTTTTAAATTCTTCTAAAATAGATTTTATTTCACCATAGTGCTCATAGATGTATTCTCCTTTTCTCTGATTCTCATCTAAGCTTACTTGCATCCCTTCAATAGTTTGTTTTTGCTGATTAATTATGACTTGTATCCTCTCAAGCGCCTTGTTTTTTACCTGCTTTCCTTCAGTCTTATGCTCAACTAATAGTTTTTCAGAGAAAAAAGAGTCTATTGCCTCGCTAAAAGAAGGAAATAATTGTGTTTCTTCACCCTTAAACAATTCTAATTCGAAAGGAAGAATGTTATCTTTAACAACGATGGGTGTTAGTTTCCTTGATAAGAGGGCCTTTAAACCCTCATAAAGTGCTTTTAATTCCTTTTTCTTTAACTCCTTAGTGTTTTTATCAACCTTAGCAATTAAGCACAATTCTTCAGCGTATAAGCCTCCAAGACTCAATTTCACAGCCAAAGTCTTTACAACTGAGTCATAGTCTGAATTATTTATTATATCAAAAAACTCTTTTTCAGATATAGAAAGTGTATTTATCTGTGTGGGTGGATAATCATAAGTTATACCCCCCCTAATAGTTCTATCTTTCCATTTATGAGTCTCAAAAGTGCCTATTATCTTTAAAGAATCATCACAAAGAACGATATTTCCAGTTCCAAAAAGCTCAATTATCAATGAAAAAGTCTTTTCTTTTCCTTTAAAAACAACAGTCAGCACTCGTTCAAACCCTTTTTGCTCAATTGATTCAACAGACGTATTGGCCAGGTTCTTTCTTAAAAACTTGCAAAAACCAGGTATAGACTCTGAGAATGACTCTTTATACTCTGTTAAGTATATTATGCTTGGAAAAGTGATTTTTAAGAGCTTTTTTCCTTCATTTCTCAAATGAAAAACTAATAGGAATGACTTGTCCTTTTGAAATATCTTATCAACCCTTGCACCCTCTAGTTGTTTTAGCTCTAAAGTCAAGTAATACAACTCCAAAGAGCATATTTCTTCTTTCATAATAAAACAAAAAGGGTTAAAAATATTTAAATCTATTCAACCGTAGCGCTCTTTGCAAGATTTCAAAGTTTTAGAAATTATCCTTTATGAACTTTTCAACGTTTGAGATGTCTTCAAAGTTTCCGAGGTGAACACAATATTTCTTTAAGAGTTTTACTTTCACTTTCTTTTGTTTTACAAGCAACCCGATTGCTGAGGTTAACTCATACTCACCTCGAGGAGACTTCTCAATTCTATCAAGCGCATCAAATATGTCTGGTGTAAACTTGTAAAGACCTGAATTTATCAATTTAGTCGCTGGTTTTTTTGGCTTTTCCTCAATATCAACTAAAAAAGCCCCCTTTGTTTTCAAAACCCCAAACCTTTCAGGGTGTTCATGCTTTAGTCCAAACAAATAGTTGTATTCATCTTCAAAATTGACAGATAATAAGTCTTCAACAGAATAAAGGTTGTCCCCGTTTATAACGACAAAATTACCTAAAACGTGTTTTTTGGCTAGTTTAACTGCGTGTCCTGTTCCCAG
This sequence comes from Nanobdellota archaeon, assembly GCA_018819065.1. Taxonomy (GTDB): domain Archaea; phylum Nanobdellota; class Nanobdellia; order Woesearchaeales. The sequence goes on from JAHJQL010000020.1 coordinate 6,224, forward strand.
TGGCTGATCTTGATGAATAAATTCTACTTCGAATCCAAAACCGTTGTTCTTGACAAAATCAAACAGTTTCTCTTTTTTATGACCAACGACAAATAACAATTTTTCATAGCCTGCCTGTTTTAGATTATTTAAAAGGTAATATAAAAAAGGTTTTTTATTAATAATTATGAGTGGTTTTGGAACATCTTCTGTTAGGTGAAGCATCCGCACACCCCTTCCAGCTGCTAAAATTACTGCCTGTTTAACCATGATAGAATTAGTGCATGAATAAATCATATATAAATTTAATTAATATTCAATGCCTCTTCTTGCAGAAACACCTTTGTCAAAAGGGTGTTTTATCAGTTTTATCTCGCTAGCATAATCAGCAACCATTATCAACTCTTCAGGAGCTCCTCTCCCTGTAAGAATTAATTCTGTGTTTTCAAACTTATTCTTAATAAGTTTTAGAACTTCATTAACTTTGAGAAATCCAAATTTGACAGCCATATTTATCTCATCAAGAACAACTAAGTCGTAATCTCCTGACACAGTAACTTTCTTTGCTTCTTCAAAAGCAGCACAAACATAATCACGCTGTTCTTTGTCATTAACAAAACAAGATCTGCAAGGACCACAATCAATATCTTCTCTCACATAATCAAAATACTGTGGTTTGTTCTCTTCAAGGTTTAATAGTTTTAGTTGTTTTTGCTCTTTTATGCATGCTTTCCCAAACTGTTCAAATTCGACATTTGGAAGAAAATTCTTTGCAGTAATGAACTCCCCTGTGTATGCGCCCCCTTTCATAAACTGAACTATGTTGACTTTAAAGCCTTGACCTGCTGCTCTCATAGCTATTCCTATTGCGTGTGTTGTCTTTCCTTTCCCATCGCCAGTATAGACGTGCGTCAAACCAAGTTTATTACTCATTTTTAAGAGCTTGAACAATAAGAATAGCCACATGATAAACACGTAGCACACCCTTCTTGAAACTTCATCTTTGCGGTGCACTCAGGACATTTTTCATCCTTTTTGCTTGAACTAATTTTTTTGTCAGTGATGTTTTTCTCTTTTTCTTTCTTTAAATTCATGTTTAAATTCATCACTTGATTTTCTTTACAACCATCCCTATAAATCGTTACCCCTTTACATCTAAGCTTATAAGCCAATAAAAAGACTTCTTCAACATCATCTACTGTTGTGTTATTTGAAAAGTTAACTGTTTTTGAAACTGCATTATCAGTGTATTTTTGAAAAGTCGCCTGCATCCTAAGATGATACTCAGGGGTTATGTCGTGTGCGACCACGAAAGCTCTTCTTATATTTTCAGGTATATCATTTATGTGTTGTATTGAGCCTTGATTAACAACTTGCTCCATTAAAACTTCTGAGTACAAGTTTTGTTCTTCCAATATTTTTTTAAAGTTCTTATCAATATAAAACAACTCTTTTCCATCCATAACTCTCTTAACATAACTCAGTGCAAAGATAGGCTCTATACCACCAGAAGCATCCGCTATCATCCCTATTGTTCCTGTGGGTGCAATTGTTATTCTCGTTGCGTTTCTTAACTCTAAGTGTTGGCCTTTGAAGTACTTGCTGTTTTTGTTATATATGCTTGCTGTCCAGTTTGGAAAAGTTCCTCTTTTCTTTGCCAACTCGCAAGATTTGTAATCTGCTTCTTTTCTTATGAACAGCATTACTTTTTCTGCTAGTTCTATTCCTTTCTTGGTATTATAGGGAACACCTAAAAGCACCAGCATATCCGCCCAACCCATAACCCCTAAACCAATTTTTCTGTTGGCTTTAACCATCTTTGTTATTTGTGGAAGAGGATATCTGCTCACATCTATGACGTTGTCAAGGAAGTGTATTGATTTGTGAATTATTTGTTTGAGCCTCTCCCAATCTATTTTTTTATCTTCTGTAACAAAATTTCCAAGATTCAACGAGCCAAGGTTGCATGCTTCATAAGGAAGTAAAGGCTGTTCTCCGCAAGGATTTGTGCTCTCAATTTCTCCTACTACAGGTGTTGGGTTGTCATCATTAATTCTGTCTAAAAATATTATACCAGGGTCTCCATTTCTCCATGCAGCACTAACAAGCATGTCAAAGACCATCGTTGCATTAAGCTTAGTAACTATCTCTTTTGATGTTGGGTCAATTAATGAGTATTCCTTATCTTTTTCTACTGCTTTCATGAATTCTTCTGTCAAACCAACAGATATGTTGAAATTTGTTATGGCATCGTTTTTCTCTTTGCAGTTTATGAATTCTAAAATGTCAGGGTGATCAACTCTTAAGATACCCATGTTGGCTCCTCTCCTCTTTCCACCTTGCTTTATGACTTCTGTTGCCGAGTTATAAACAGTCATGAATGATACTGGTCCTGAAGCAACTCCTTTTGTTGATTTCACCCTTGAATTCCTAGGTCTAAGTCTTGAGAATGAAAAACCTGTTCCACCACCACTCTTGTGTATTATCGCAGCGTCTCTTAAAGAGCCAAATATTCCTTCCATGCTATCTTCTATTGGTAGCACAAAACAGGCTGCGAGTTGCTGTATTTCAGAGCCTGCATTCATTAGTGTTGGTGAGTTTGGCAAAAAATCCAGATTAACCATTATATCGTAAAACTCACCAGTTAACTTCTTCAAATCAGCTTTCTTATCATATAACTTATCAGCTTTTGCTATGTTCCTTGCCACTCTCATAAATAGTTCATCAGGTGTTTCTATTATTTCACCTTGAGAATTCCTTAACAAGTACCTCTCTTTTAACACCTTTAAAGCATTGACAGTCAGTTTTGATTTTTTCAAAGGCTTTCCAAAAACAGCTTTTCTCTCTTCTCTTAATCTTGCATGATTATAACGATAAAGGATGTATTCTTTTGCGACTCTGACTTGTCCACTTTCCATAAGAACTGACTCGACGAGGTCTTGTATTTGTTCAACATCTGGAATGTTTTTCTCGTCAAATTGTAACTCTAATTTTTCAACCACTTTATCTGAAAGTTCCTTTGAGAGTGTGCCGTCTTGCCCTTTTATGGCTTCAACTGCTTTTAGTATTGCATTTGTTATTCTCTCTTGTTTAAAAGGAACAATTGTTTCGTCTCTCTTCTTAACTTGTTTTAGTTTACCCATATTCTAAGACCTCACTTCTTCATTAATTTCTGCAGCTCTTTTTCAAATGAACCTAAATCTTGAAACGCCCGATAAACACTTGCAAACCGGATATAGGCTACTTCGTCTAGTTTTTTTAATTTTTTCATCACTAAAGACCCGACCTTCTTGCTTGAGATTTCTGCTTTATCTTCATTTCTTAACTCTAATTCTATCTCATCAACAATCTTATTTATCTCTTCAAGCGATACAGACCTCTTTTCGCATGACTTCAATATTCCTGACTTCACTTTCACCTTATCAAATGACTCTCTCGTACCATTTTTTTTTATTATTACAAGTGGGTGAAGCTCTACTCGTTCATATGTTGTAAACCTTTTTTTACACTCCAAACACTCCCTTCGTCTGCGCGTGACATCTTCAGCCGTCTCTCTAGTTTCAACAACTCTTGTATCTCCAAACTGGCAAAAAGGGCATCTCATGAAAAACACCAACAGACACTACGAGTAGTGTACAACGAGTATAAATTAATTACATCTAGTGTTTAAAGGTTTCAAAGGCCTATTTAAATATTTTTATCTTTAAGAATATATTTTAAGAAACAACTAATGAAAAAATTATTACGAAATCATTATTTGAAAAAGTTTATATAAACAATCTAAGTCTCTTAAATATATGAAGGGATTAGCGATTGTAGATAAAGGATTAGAGAAAATCACGTTAGAAGAAATAAAAGAAATAATAAAGACGAAAGGAGAAATAAAAGAAACAATAGTATTGTTTGATATTAAAAAAGAAGAAGACCTTTGCCGCTTAGCTTACAAAAGCCAATCAGTAAGAAGGATACTTTTGCTACTAAAAAAGATTGAAGTAAAACAAGACTTTGAAGAAAACAGTGAAATCTTAAGAAAAGAACTTGAAAACACTAACTTAAAAAAGTACAAATCTAAAAAAATCAGGGTTGAATGTGAACGATGTGGAGAACACAATTTCAACAGCACAGACGTAGCAAAAGAAGCAAGCACGACATTAAGAAAAAACGGGTTTGAAATATCATTAAAAGACAGCGACATAATAATTTATATCTATATAAAAAATGATGAAGGTTACATCTGCATAGACTACTCTGGAAAAGACTTAAGTAAGAGAGATTACCGGATATTCACAAAGCCAAGCTCTTTGAAAGGAACACTAGCATTCGCCCTTGTAAAGACTGCAAACTATAAAGAAGGAGAATTATTCGTTGACCCGTATTCAGAGTCAGGGATAATAGCTATAGAAGCGGCCATTTGTGCAATTAAAAAACCAGTTCACTTCTACAAAAAAGAGTTTGCATTCCAAAAGATAAATTCAAAGTTTGAAAAAGTGTTTTCTGAAGAAGATAAAAAGATAAAAAAGAAAGTGAAAGGAATATACGCTTTTGACAAATTGCTAAAAAACGTTAATGACTCAAAGAAAAACGCTAAAATTGCAGGTGTTGAAAAAATCATAAACTTCTCAAAGACGGATATTGAGTGGCTCGACACAAAATTTGAAAAAAAGAGTGTTGATAAAATAGTTACTAAACTACCATCAGAATCAAAAAGGATGTCAAAAAACGTCGTTGAAAAAATATATCAAGAACTATTCTACCAGGCAGAATTCATTTTAAAAGATGAAGGATTGGTTGTAATCTGCTCTCAAAAAAATGATGTTTTAAAAGAAGAAGCGAAGAAGAAAAAATTTAAAATAATAGAAGAACAAACAATATTTTCAGGACAACAAGAACACAAGACGTCGAGTTTTCAAAAAAGTTTATAAATAATAACTATAAATTATTTATCATAAACAATTCTTTACGGGGTGAAAACCAGTGCAATGCGACATGTGTGGAGCGGAAGAAAACCTCTATAAATGTAAAATAGAAGACACAATCCTGCAAGTGTGCAAAAGCTGTGGGCGACATGGAACAATAATAGAAGAAGTTAAAAAGCCACAACCAAAGAAAGAGTTGCCAAGAGAGACTATTGAAAGAAACACAATAATACAAGTAATAAATCCAAACTACCACCAAATAATTAAAAATAGGAGAGAAGAGCTAGGCTTAAAACAAAAGGAGCTTGGTCAGATAATAGCTGAAAAAGAGTCATTAATCCACAAGATAGAGTCTGGACACTTAGAACCAAGCATGTCACTTGCCAGAAAACTAGAACGATTCCTAAAAATAACCCTCGTCCAGCAACACGAAGAAAGAAGCGTTGAAATAAAGAGAGAATCTGACGACGTGGTAACACTTGGAGATATTATAAAAATAAGAAAAAGAAGCTAAAAAAAGAGTTACTAACAGAAATATTTAAAATAATTCTTCTCTCCCTTATGATAAATGCAATTATCATTTCATAATATATTAATATATTTGTTGAGTTTCATAGGATTATTCACCTCTATAGTTTACTTTTTAACAATATTCTCGCCAAACAAGAAAAAATACGAGCCAGACCCAAACTATAGGCCAAAAGTATCAATAATAGTTCCTATATGGAATGAAGGATCAGCACAAGGGGAGAGACTGCGAAAAACAATAAACTCACTCTTAAACTGTACCTATCCAAAAGACAAGCTTGAAATAATAATAGTTAATGATGGCTCAACTGATAACTCATTAGAAATCGCAAAGAGTTATGAAGTTCTAGGAGTCAAAGTCCTTTCCAGAAACAAATCTCAAGGAAAGACAAAAGCTATTAATCTAGGACTAAAATATGCAACAGGAGAGTTAATCGCAGGTCTAGATGCAGATTCATTCATAGAACCAGATGTGCTTGATAAACTAGTTCCTTGTTTTAAAGATAAGAATGTCATGGGAGCAATTCCTTCAATAAAGATCTGGAAACCTAAAAGATTTCTTCAAAAAGTCCAGTCGCAAGAATTCTTAAGCGCAGTATTCATCAGACACTTACAATCAGAGCTTGGAGCAATCCCCCTTGCACCAGGAGCGTTTACTCTAGTAAGAAAATCATTCATAGACAAACACGGACTTTTAAGCTCAAAAACAATGGTAGAAGACTTAGAATTATCCTTAAGAATACAGAGCAAAAATTATCTGATAGAAAACGTGATAGACGCAAATGTGTACACAAGCGGAGTTAAAACATTCAAAATATTTGTTAACCAAAGAATAAGATGGTTTTATGGATTTTTAATTCAATTAAAGCGTTATAAACACTTGTTTAGCAAAAAATATGGTAATTTAGGGGTATTTATTCTGCCTGTATCAGTTATTTTCGTATTCTTAACAGTGTTTGTCTTCTTTTACTCGATGATAATGATAATATACAACTCCATAAAATGGATTAGAGAAATATATCTGGTGGGATTTCAACCAACAAACCTTTTTGAATTTAACCGGGATTTATTCCTTATAAGAATAGATAATACAACAATTCTTCCAGTCCTCTTGCTTATCGTTGCTTTTTCGTTCATGCTCTACATCAAAGCAGTGTCAAAAGAGCGACAAGGAATAACCCTTCCATTCATATCATTCATATCATCATACTGGTTTTTGGGATCACTATGCTGGATCTTAGCGATATATTATTATATAAGAAAGAAAAAAGTGAAGTGGGGACCAAACTATTTTTCCTCATAAAGAGAATAAAATGGACAGAAAAGAAATAAAAACCTCAAGGTACGTGGCTGCATTATTCTTCACAATCACAATATTTCTTATAGGATTAATTGTGGGAAACTACATTAGCGAATTAAAACTCCGAGTAGTTTATGACTTGCAAAATGACTTGAGAACAGATGCATTAAGTAACGAATTACTCTTTCAATTAATATCAATTGACCTTTGTAAAAATATAAACATGACGACATACACCTCTGAAGTTTCAAAAATAGGCACTAGGCTAACACACATGGAATCAATATATGGCTATGATGCTCCAGAAGTCTGGTCTCTTAAAAATTATTATTCACTCCTACTCATCAGACACTGGATGCTCTCTGAAAAAGCAAATGAATTATGTAAACTAAACACATCCGCAGTTCTATATTTTTACTCAAACAAAGACTGCGTTGACTGTGAAGATCAAGGACTAGTGCTAACCAATGTACATAAAAATTACCCTTTATTTAACATATACTCTTTTGAAGTTGACTTGCAAAATCCGTCCCTGGAATTTTTAAAAGAGAAATATAACATTCAAAAAGAGCGTTTGCCAACGATAGTAATTGAAGAAGAAATCTTCTATGGCTTTCAATCAAAACAATTTTTAATAGACTATTTAGACCTTGAAAGAAAACTAGAAGAAGACAAGAAAAAACACCCTGAATGGTACTGATAAAAAGATGTAAGAATCTCTAAAAAAATAGAATTATGACCTGATCTCAGATTGAAAACCCACTGGATAAGTCCATATCTCAACACCACCATAGTCATAGATTTTCTTAAAAGAATTAGTGTTTTTTAACAAAAAAAGAAGTCCTTCCTCAGATTTCTTCCAAACAAGACCAGTTTTCATGTCAGGGGTTATTAAAAAATATTTTATCTCATTCTCATCAAGAAGAGTGGTTGTTGTTTCTAATTTTCTAGAGTAAAATATGTTGTTTTCAGTAGTTCTTAAAGTAGAGTTTAAATCTCCATCAAAAGAATTATCAAGAAAAGAACTTTTATTAGAAAAATATTCTATAAAATATCCATATTCTTGATAAGAAAATACTTTTCCTTGCGGTTCTAAACTTAAAAAAACTAGTGCTTTTTCAAGATTATTATCAGGCTGAGATACTATTATCTGATCAGAATACAACGCTGTTGAAAAGATGAGCCCGCAAAAAATAAGGAGCAACGTAAATCTCTTTATAGTCATTATAGCCCATTCTCTTTTTATCAAGAATAATATCATGACTGCTGTGAAGATACACAGATAAAAGTTCAAGAGAATCTTTCCACCCACTGTAAATAGAGATGCGACAAGAACAAACATAGTGGATCCTAACAAGTAGTTATAAGGTCTTCCTTGCTGAGATATTATGAAAAAACCCAACAACCCCAGGAATAAGTAGAAGAAAGCAACACCTATCTTTGCACCAAAGGATATGAAAAAAGAAGAAAAAGAAGGTGACAGAAGCTCAAAGTCAACGAAGTTGTGAAAGAAGTATAAAAATATGAATAGTGAAACTATTGATGGTATTAAATTTATCAAAAAAAAATTCTTGCTTTTATGATAAAAAGACTCAAAAGCAACTAGTATAACGCTTAAAACAAAAAAAGAGAAGTTAGTGATTGAAAGAAACGCTAAAAACAAAATAGATAAATTATTTTTTATCAGGAAGAAGTAAACAAATAACAAAAACAACGGCGTTGCAAAAGTGTAAGGTGTTAAACTAGTGAACAAATAAATGAATATTGGTGACAAAACAAAAGCCACCCCTGCAATAATTGCCCCTCTTTCATCATCAAAAAATAATTCGCAAACGAGAAAAAATAAAACAGAAGATAAAACACCTAAGATTATTGGTATGATGAATAAGTTGTTCTCTCCTAAAAGATTAATTAAAGGGTATAATAAATAATGAAAAAATGATAGCTTATGGGGTTTTCCTTGCAAATTATCAAAAACAAACCCTGATGATAAATCTTCTGAAGCCCTCATATTATAATAGGTTAATCCACTTGCAAATAGAGGATCACCGTGAGCATATCTTATTCCTAAAGGGATGACTAAAACAAGAATGGAAATTATAAAAACACTTAAGAATCCTAATAGTTTGAGTTTATTCATTTAATTTGCACCTTACATAGTATATTTTGACTGATTCATTATAAACCAAGTCAAAGCAGTCATCATCAACGTAATAGAGGTTTTTCTCTCTGCTAAACTTTTCTGAAAAATAAATATAGTTTACATCATAATAGTTAAGTTTTCTTATAACTTCTGTTTTTAATCTCAAAGAAAAAATTGATTGAACATCATCGTATCTCTGCTGAGCGTCTTTTACTAGCAAATAATCTTGGTCCAACACATTTTTTCTCTTGGCAAAATAGTTTATGAGGTAACCCTCTTCAGGTCTGGCTAGAATAACAGAATCGTTGGCAGTGTTTTTATTCAACCAAACTAATGCATTTATCTCCGCAACAGAAGGAGTATTTTCTAATGAAGAGAACGCCAGGTTAAAGGATGGCATGACTGCAGTCAAACAAAATAGTATAAATATTACAAGCAAAAACCAGTCAGCCATAGCAGGCATCTTAGTCTTTTTAATATATGAATAAATAAGCTTTAGCGAGTGGCTTGACAAAATCACAAGAATTAATCCTAAAAATATTAATCCGATGCGAAAACTTATGAGTTTTAATAACAGCAACGTAAGTATTGACAAAAACAAGCTTATAAGCAGTAAGAGAGTTCGTTTTTTACTTTCAAAAAGAGCATAATACATGGCATAAATGCCCAGTATCACAGGAATTAACCCTATATAGTAAATGCTTTGAATTATGTTTAAATTAAAGAAGTAATTAGTTAATACTTGAAGAGGGATGTTTTGCCAGATTACAAGAGGGCCGTGTATCAAAAGGGCGTTTTTGTATACAATAAAATTAAACCATAAAGCTAAGAATGTGACAAACAATATTAACTCCTGCTCACGCTTGTTAGCGTCAAAAGATTCTAATTTCAACAATAAAAGGAAGAGTAATAAACCAACAATTAAAAGAAAAGCAGAAGAATGAGTAAACACCAGTAAAACCAAAAAAAACATTGCCAGGTTCAAGTGTGTGTTGTTGTTTATGTTAATTATAAAATAAACTGCGAAAAATGTTAAGAGCAAAACAGATGAATATATTGATATTTCATTAATTGAACCAAACAATAAAGGTATAAAACTAGAAAAAAAACTAGTCATAACTGAGATCAAACGATGATTTGTTATCTGAAATGATATCAAGTAAACAGCGAAGACTATTAGTGAAAAGAATAAGTTAGAGATTATCTTTGCAGCCAGATTTAATCCTACAAAATCAAAGAATGAGACTAAATAATAGAATACGGGCGGAAAAAGATGAACTCTCCCCCCATAACTTAAAGGATCGTTAAACAAAGGAACTCCCCTCTCATTTATATTCTCAATTTGCCTTAGTGAGAGGTAAGCATCATAAGAGAAGTGTTCTGACTGTAATGAAATTGCTATTCTTAAAAAGAATGTCAAGAAGAATACAGCAAACAACAAGACTATCGCAACTACTCTCTTCATAACATAGTAAAAAAGAAAAGGATATTAAAAAAGTTTCTAATTAATCTTCATCAGGGCTATAAGACGGGATTGCAGACTTGCTTATAATCATTATATCCCCTATGCTTTTTACAAGCTGATGAGGAACAATTACTCCTTTTGCAGCCCCTAAAACTTTGTTTAAAAAAGAGTTTTTAGTAGCTTTGACTCTCCAGCCAAAAACCTTGTTAGTCGTCAATATTACTTCTTCAACATCTCCAAAATAGTCTCCGTTATCAGTAAATACTCTCATATCATAAGTTTCAGTTATTTTCTTCATCTTAAGCATAACACACCACCTTCCTAAATTTTTACGAATTTGTAAAAATATTAACTCCTTACTAGTTTATATAACTTTCGCTATCGAAAAATATATATATAAATGAATGGTAAGTCTAATATAATTATAGTTGAGGTGAGTAATCAAATGGTCACATCTGGAGTTGAAAACGTTATATTAGCAATAATTATTGGTACATTGGCAGCAATAGTCTACAGCCTAAGAGTTTTAGTCTTAATGGAGCGAAGAATTGCAAAGATAGATTTAAACATTGAAGAAATTGCAAAAAGAACGCTTCAAGAAGAATTCAAAATAGAGGCTGAAGAGAAGAAGATAGAGAAAAAACTTGATAAAATAAAAAAAAGATAATTTTTTATTATTTTTTTATGATTAAACAAGTATCACTTTCTCATGGATGGTTCTATCATTACCGAATCCACTCAGAAAAGGCAAAGACGCTATGCAATGAAGAGTATTCCAAGTTAAACTCATTTCTTTTAAACAATCTTAACAATTGCCCTGATGAATATTTTAAGAATGGACCTCGAGGAAGCACTTTAAGGTTTTCAATTCCAATAAAGAAAAAAGAACACTCCAATCATGAGATTAGCAGGCTTTGCTCTCAAGGATTAAAAACGATGAATAACTACAAGACCACCCACTCTAAAGTGCAAGTTTTCATGCTGCAATTTGACAAAAACACAATTAGTGTTGAAACACCAATTTGGCTTTTAAGCGACGAACTTAATGGTTTTGAATCAATATTTAATGAAACCAAACCATTATCAGGCCATATTGATATCTTAAGGGTTGAAGATGATAAAAAGATATGGGTGTGGGACTATAAACCAAAGGCAGAGTTTGAAAGATTTGCAGCAACACAAGTTTATTTCTACTCTTTAATGATGCATCTTAGAACAGGAATTCCACTCGACAATTTCATGTGTGGATATTTTGATGAGAACGTCGCGTATACGTTCAAGCCAGAAGAAAATGTGCTTTTAGAATTAAGAAGTCAAAGACTCAAAGAGAAGACCCTTTGACCTGCACAAATCAATGCTTGTAACAAACGAAGAAGGGGTTTCTTCTAAATCAGTTGTCTTGATAAAATAGAATTTTTCTCTGTCAAACTTTATAGCAATCCATGCTTCAGCGCCAAATTTTCCAGCGAAGAACTCAAGTGCAGAAATCTCTTCTTTTGGAAAGTATTTCTTCTTATCCTTTGTGGCCTTGACCTCTAAAGCGAGTTTCCTGTTGATGCTTCCAACCAGTATATCTGGACTTGGAAATTGTGTTGAGCCAGAACCAGCAACTCTCACAGCAGCCCAGCCAACAGCCCAAAACTTGTGAATTAAGTCTCTTTCTGCAGCGCTACCCTTACTCTTCCTTCTACTATGAGATATCCCCATAAAATCAACTATTCTTGTTTGTATATAAATATTTTTTACTTTCTTCACAGTTTTTTAAAAAACTGCTAAAAAGAGCTTTAAAACACCAACAAGTTTATAAATGACCTTCTTTTTAAAAAATAAAGGTGATTGAATGGTTAAAAAGATAATTCCGTTAGCAGCGATGGAGCGAATCATGAAAAAAGCTGGTGCGAAGAGGGTTTCTGAAGATGCAAAAGAAACGCTAAGAGACGTGCTAGAAGAGTTTGGAATAGAAGTCTCTGAGGCAGCGATAAAATTTGCTTTTCACACAGGCAGGAAAACTGTTAAGGCAGAAGATATCAAGCTTGCAACTCGCTAAAGCCTTACATACAAAACTAACGTTTTGATATTAAATTTTTTTAAAATTTAATTTTCATAAAGTCATGAGCACAAGAGGAATTCGAAAAATAAGTTTTTACACCAGATTCTAAAACATCCACTAATTTATATCTCTGAGAAAAATGTGTTATAATAAGTCTTTTTACATTCGCGTTAGTTGCTATTAATGCAGCATCTTGAGTGGTTAAATGCTTGTATTTTTCCGCATTATCCTTCATCTCAGGAAGATAAACTGCTTCAGAGACTAACAAATCAGAGTCTTTCGCAATTAAATGTGCTTTTTCATTTGGAATAGTGTCAAAAACAAAAGTTATTTTTCTGCCTTTTTTAACAAATGAAACGTCATCTGGAGTAATTTTTTTGCCATTAAAAACAACTGATTTTCCGTCCTGTAGCTTTCCAAGGATTGGGCTTTGACTAATGCCTAGAGCTTTTGATTTTGCAACATTAATCTTTCGAACATCTTTCTCAACAAAGGAGTATGCAAGACAAGGGGTGGTGTGGTTCATGTGAGCACAAAGAAGAGTATAGTCTGCTGTTTCCTTAAAGACATCAACTTTTTTTGGATTTAACTCAAAAATTTTTAAATTGAGGTTTTTCTCTTCAAAAATAACTGAGTCCAGTAAGTGTTGAACTCTTTTCTTAGTTCCAACAGGTCCATAAATCTCTATTTGAGGCGGATTTTCCTTGCTGGAAATTGTCTGCAGAAGGCCAATTATCCCACCAACATGATCTCCATGCCAGTGAGTAACTAGAATAGTATTTACTTTATTTCTATTTATGCCTGCTAAATTCATTTGCCTTTGAGTTCCTTCACCACAATCAATTAGTATGCCTTGGGCTTTGTAAGACAAAAACATTCCTTGAACATTTCTCTCCTTTGTTGGAACCATACAAGAAGTTCCTAAAAATGTTAATTCCATAATTAATTGAAAAGAACGGATTATTTATAACTATTTTGAAAAACAATAATCTTTAAAACAAAAAAATAAAACTTACAATGTAAGTATAAAAAACCTACAATGTAAGTAAACATAATTGTTTGAACAACAAACAACTAAAAAACAAAAAGA